>NZ_JAUCDN010000049.1:0-14622 GCF_034675085.1 Devosia sp. | reverse complement strand
CGGTGGTGAAGACGTCGAACTCGTCGCCCTTGCCCACCACGCCGGCGGCGACGACGCGGGCATTGATGGCGACGATGCCCATCATCTTGACGGTGCGGTGCAGTTCCGCGATCGGGTGCGCCGCCGCATCCACGACGGCCACCAACCGGGCGAGATCGGCCTGCTCGCCGGCAAACAGCGCCGAAATCGCCTGCGCCTCATGGCCGACCTCGGCGAGCCGTGTCGATGCCTCGGCCAGCTCGGGGCTCTGCAATTCGGCCGGCAGCGCCTCGAACACCCGGGTGACGGCGTTGAGCATGGTGGCGCCTTCGGCCAGGCGGGCGCCGACGGAGACGAAAGTGGCCTCGATCTGCTCGCGCGGCGCGGCCAGTTCCTGCGCGATGGCGCGCAGGACATCGACGCTCACCGGTGCGGGCGAGGGGGCATGGGCATGGGCAGGGGCAGGCGCGGTCATGATGAGGCTCCCGGGCGGCGGGGGGCGCGGGCATAGGCGTCGATTTCGCCGGCGACGCGGCTCAGCGGCACGATCCGGGCGACGGCGTCGCGCTGGATGGCTTCCTTGGGCATGCCGAAGACGATGCAGCTTTCTTCATCCTGGGCGATGGTGTGGCTGCCGGCCTGGCGCATTTCGAGCAGGCCGCGCGCGCCATCGTCGCCCATGCCGGTGAGGATGACGCCCATGGCATTGCGGCCGGCGACCTGCGAGGCGGAGCGGAACAGCACGTCGACGGAAGGCCGGTGGCGCGAGACATGCGGGCCATCGACGATGTTGACGGTATAGCGGGAAGCGGTGCGATGCAGCACCAGATGCTGGTTGCCGGGGGCGATCAGCGCCAGCCCGGGGCGCAGCACGTCGCCATCCACGGCCTCGCGCACCTCGATGGCGCACAGGCCATTGAGCCTTCGGGCGAAGGCATTGGTGAATTTTTCGGGCATGTGCTGGACGATGACGATGGCCGGGCTGTCGGCCGGCAGCTTTTCGAGCACCTCGCGCAGCGCCTCGGTGCCGCCGGTGGAGGCGCCGATGCAGACAATCGGATCGGTCTCGACCTGCCTGGCCCGCACCGAGGCGGCCCGCGCCTCCGAATGGGGCGGCAGGATCGCGTCGGCATTGAGCTTGGCCTCGACCGTGATCGGGGGCGCGGGCTTGTGCACCCCGCGGAACTTGGCATGGGCGGCGGCCTTGGCGGCGTCGCAGATGCGCATGCGCGATTCCTGGAGGAACTGGGCGGTGTCGACGCGCGGCTTGGTCACCACGTCGACGGCGCCGGCTTCGAGCGCCTGCATCAGCGTTTCCGAGCCGGCTTCGGCCAGGCTGGAGCAGATCACCACGGGAATGGGGCGCTGGCTCATGATCTTGCGCAGAAAGGTCAGCCCGTCCATGCGCGGCAATTCGATATCGAGGAACATCACGTCGGGCACTTCCTGGCGGATGCGCTCGACCGCGACATAGGGATCGGCGGCGGTGGCCATGACCTCGAGGTCAGGATCGCCGGCGATGATCTCGCTCAGCGTCATCCGCACCGAGGCGCTGTCGTCAACGATGAGCACCCGAATCTTGCGGTGGGGTTCGGTCATGGACATTCTCAGGTCTTCTGGAACACGGAGGGCGCAATCTGCCGCATGGCGACGGCCGTGCCGATCATGGATTCGGAATGCCCAAGAATGAGATAACCGCCGGGGCGAAGATGATCGATCAGCCGCCGGATTACCCGCTCCTGATCGGCCTTCTCGAAATAGATCAGCACATTGCGCAGGAAAATGACGTCGACATCGCGGTCGAAGGGATAGGCGGCATCCATCAGGTTGAGGTGGGCGAAGCGCACCAGCCGGCGCAGCTCGGGCACGATGCGCACCTCGGGGCGGGTGCCGGGCCGGCGCGCATGCATCAGGTAGCGCTGTTGCTTGGCAGGCGGCACGGGCGCCACCAGCTCGGTGGGATAGACCGCCCGCACGCCCTGGCGCAGTACGGTATTGGAAATATCGGTGCCCAGAATGGCGAACCGGAAATCGTGGCGCTGCGCCGCAAGGTCGGCCAGAACCATGGCCAGGGTATAGGCCTCGGCGCCGGTGGAGCTGGCGGCGCTCCAAATCTTGAGCAGCGGCTGGCGCTCGCCGCGCCGCAAATCGAGCAGGGCCGGCACCAGCCGGTGTTCGAGCAGGTCGAAATGCTCGGGCTCGCGGAAGAAATCGGTCTTGTTGGTGGTCACCGCGTCGATCAGATGCGGCAATTCGGCGGCCAGGCCATCGCGCTGGAACAGGTGGACGCTATAGGCGTCGAGCCCGCGCAGGCCGAGGGCGCGCACGCGCTTGCGCAGGCGGCCTTCCACCATCAGGCGCTTGGCGGGCGGCAGCTTGATGCCGACCTCTTCGCCGATGAGATCGGCGATGCGCTGGAAATCGCGCAGCGAGAGATGGTCGTCGTCAACGCCGTCGGAACGCTGATCGAGCTTGCGGATGGGCTGAGGCAAGAGAGGTCTCCGGCAGAAGACCGGCCGCGATCGATGCCGATCGCGGGCCGGATGGTTCAGGCGGCCTGGGTGATGGTCTGGACGGCGCCCAGCAGGCGCTCCAGCTCGAGCACGGTGACGAAGCGGCCATTGCGCCGGCCGATGCCGGCGATGCAATGGCCCGCCCAGGCGCCGTTCACCGCCGGGGGCGGATCGAGCTTGTCCTCGTCGAGAATGGTCACCTCGAACACCCGGTCGGCGCGCAGGCCGAGCCGCAGATCGCCGCTGGCCCCGATCAGGGACAAGACGATGATCCTGGTGTTCTCGGTGTCCTCCGCCGGGGGCAGGCCGAGCGTCAGGCGCAGGTCGAGCACCGGAATGCCCTGCCCACGCACATCGATCATGCCGAGCAGATTATCGGGCGCCTGGGGGAGAAGGGCGATCGGCCGCATATCCAGGATTTCCTGCACCTTCTCCACCGGAGCCGCGAAGAGTTCCTCCGCGACCCCCAGGGTGACATATTGGGCGCGCTCCGCCATGGCCGGGCCTCAGGCCGCGCCGCGACGGCTGAACTCGCCATCGAGCGCATCCTGACCATCGTCGAGGTCGAGATCGAAGCCGCCGGTGCTGGCCACCTTGCCCGGCTTGCGCGCGATATGGGGCGCATTGGCCAGGATGGCCTCACGCATCGCCGCATTGGACTTCTGCCGGGCCGGGATCGGCGCGTGCTCGTCGCGTCCATCGATGCGGAAATAGCTGATGGCAGCCTGCAATTGCTCGGCCTGGCTGGCCAGCTCCTCGGAGGTGGCCGACATTTCCTCGGCGGCCGAGGTGTTCTGCTGGGTCACCTTGTCGAGCTGCTGGATGGCGGTGTTAATCTGCGCCGCCCCGGCATTCTGCTCGCGGCTGCCGGCGGAGATTTCCTCCACCAGCTCGGCCGTGCGCTGGATATCGGGCACCAGCTTGCCGAGCATTTCGCCCGCCGACTGGGCGGCCTTGACCGTGGTGCCCGAGAGCGTCGAGATTTCGGCGGCGGCCGCCTGGCTGCGTTCGGCTAGCTTGCGCACTTCGGAAGCCACGACCGCAAAGCCCCGGCCATGCTCGCCGGCGCGGGCGGCTTCCACCGCCGCGTTGAGGGCCAGCAGATCGGTCTGGCGGGCGATTTCCTGCACCACCATGATCTTTTCGGCGATGGTCTGCATGGCGGTGACGGCATTGTTGACCGCTTCGCCCGAGGCGATGGCATCGGCCGCCGACTGACGGGCGATCTTCTCGGTCTGGCTGGCATTGTCGGCCGACTGCTTGATGGTGGCGGCCATTTCTTCCATGGAGGCGGATGCCTCCTCGGTCGAGGACGCCTGCTCGGTGGCGCCCTGGCTGAGCTGTTCGGCGGTGGCCGACATTTCCTGGCTGCCGGCGGCGACATTGCGGGTGGCCGTGGTCACTTCGCTGACCACTTCGCGCAGCTTGGCGGTCATGGCGTTGAGGGCCTTGATCAGATCGCCCACCTCGTCATTGGATTTGACATCGGCGGTGGCGCTGAGATTGCCATCGGCAACGTCATTGGCGAGGCGCACAGCGCTGCCGAGGGCCCGGGAGATGGCGACGACGATCCAGGTGGCGGCGACGGCGGCGATGAGGACCGAAATCACCAGCAGGCCGAACAGGAAGAGGCGGCTGCTTTCATAAAGCTGGTTGGCTTCGGTCAGCGCCTTGTCGACGGTGATCTCGTTGCGGGCGACGATGGTGTCGATCAGCGCATTGGCCTGTGCACGCAGCTCGGCGCCGACAGTGTCGACGATTTCGGTGGCATTGTATTGCGAGCGCTGGATGGCGATGTCGTTGCCCTTGGTCATGGCAGCAAAGAGCGCGTCGATATTGCCGCGCATGTCATCGACCAGAGCGGCTTCGCCGGGGCCGACCTGGCGCGCCAGCCGGTCGATGGTGGGCTGAATGCCCTCGAAGACGCCGTCGAAATCGTTGAACCACTCGTCCTGCTTGGCCGGGTTGCTGGAGGCCAGCAGCACGTTGCGGTGCTGACGGAAGACGTCGCTGCTGTCGAGGAACAGCTTGCTGGCGGTTTCATAGGCGGGGAAGGCCGAGGCATCGCCGGCATTGACGCGGGCGGCCAGCGCCGGAAGCAGCTTGCCCATGGTATTCTCGATCGCCGTGATGGCGGCGCTGCCTTCCGAAGTGGTGACGGCAAAGGCCACCGTGTCGGTATTGAGCATGGTCTGGGCCTGGGCCTGCTCCAGGCTGGCCCAGTAGGCATCGAAGGTGCCGATGAAGCTCTGGATGTCGGCGACGTTGTCGGCATTGGTGAAGCTGGCGGCCAGGGCCTCGGCATTGGCCGTGAGGGCCGCGCGGCTCTGGTTCATCGTGCGGGCCAGCTGATCCATCTCGGCATTGTCGGTGCTCAGGATCATGGCGCGCATGTCATTGGCGAGCGCGGTCATGTCGGTCTGCATCTGCTTGAGTGTCTGCGAGCGCTCCACCGGTCCGTCGATGACGGTCGACATGGAGCTGTTGATGCTGCCCAGGCTTTGCAGGGCCAGGAACATGCTGGCGCCCGACAGGGCCACCACCACGGCAAAGGTCGCCGCCAGTTTGGTCTTGATAGTCAGTCTCACGATGCAGACCTTTCTTCTGATGCTGCCAGGGGCGCGCTTCTGCCGCCCTGTGTTTCGAAAATTCGCCCCAGATCGGGGATGATGATGAAGCCGCCATTGCGCTTGCCGATCCCCCGGATGAATTCGGGGCGCCAGCGCATGCCCACCCGGGGCGCCTCCTCGATGGAGGCCGCTTCGATGTCGGTGACGTCATGGACCTTGTCGGCCAGGATGCCGGCCACGGTCGGCTCGCCGTCGATGTCGATCTCCATGACGACGATGCGGGTATCCTCGTCGGGCTCGGGCCGGTCCATGCCGAACATCACCCGCAGATCGGCGAGCGGCACGACGCGGCCGCGCACATTGATCAGGCCGTTGACGAAGGGGGAGGCATTGGGCACTTCGGTGATCGGCACCAGATCGAGGATCTCGCGCACGCTGCCCGCCTCGACGGCGAATAATTCGTCCTCCAGGCGCAGGGTCAGCGCCTTCATGGAGCCGGTTTCGGTGGCGCTCATGCGGCCCTCCCGTGATCGACATAGGATTGGCCGAAGGCGACCAGATGGGCGGTGTCGAGAATGAGCGCCACCGTGCCGTCGCCCAGAATGGTCGCCCCGGAGAACGACTTGATCGACGAATGCAGCTTGCTCAACTGCTTGATGACGGTCTGGTTGTTGCCGATGATCTGATCGACCACCAGGCCGACGCGCCCCTCGCCGGAGGAGACGATGACCACCTTCTGGTGCGGCTCGAGCGGTGCGCTGGTTCCGAACACCTCGCGCAGGCGCAGGAAGGGCACGAGGCTGCCGCGGATATCGAGGAAGTTGCGGCCGCGGGCATTGGCCTCGATGCCCTCGGGCAGCTCGACGCATTCCTCCACCGCGGTCAGGGGGATGGTGTAGCGGCTGTTGCCGACCCGCACGAGCATGCCGTCGATGATGGCCAGGGTCAGCGGCAGGCGCAGCGTCATGGTCGAGCCGCTGCCCGGAATGGTGGTGACGTCGATGCTGCCGCGCAGCCCGTCTATGGTGCGCTTGACCACATCCATGCCGACGCCGCGCCCCGAGAGCGAGGTGACTTCGCTGGCGGTGGAAAAGCCCGGCGCGAAGATCATCTGCCACAGATCGGCATCGGCGATCTTGGCTTCGGGCGTCAGCAGCCCGGCCTCCTCGGCCTTGGCGCGGATGCGGGCGGCATTGAGCCCGGCCCCGTCATCGGTGACCGAAATGGCCACGTCCGCCCCGGCATAGACCGCCGACAGGCGTACGGTGCCCCGGGCCGGCTTGCCCGCTTTCACCCGCCTGTCGGCCTCTTCGAGGCCATGATCCACCGCGTTGCGGATCAGATGCACCAGCGGATCGGACAGGCGCTCGATCATGGTCTTGTCGAGCTCGGTGTCCTCGCCGGTGGTGATGAACTCGATGTCCTTGCCCAGGTCGCGCGACAGATCGTGGATGAGGCGGCGGAAGCGGCTGAACAGCGTGCCGATCGGCACCATGCGGATGCCCATGGTGGTGTCTCGCAGGCCCGAGCTCAGGCGCTCCAGTTCCTCGGCGATGGTCTTGAGATTGCCGTCGCTGCTGGTGGCGGCGATCTGGGTCAGCCGCGCCTGGGCGATGACCAGCTCGCCGACGCGATCCATCAGCTCGTCGAGCCGCTCGGCGTCGACGCGCATGGAAGACGAGGCGACGGGGCGCTCGGCATTGGCCGGGGCCTCCCGGTCGGCTGCCCTGGCGGCTTTGGCCTTCGGCGCCTTTTTCGGCGGCGCGGCCTGAACGACGGGTTCGGGCTCGGGCGCGGGTTCGGGCTGAGGCGCGGAGGGAAGCGCGGCCTCGGCCAGCGGCTCCACCGACAATTCCATGCCGTCCTTGAGGAACAGGAAGACATCGTCGATGGCGGCGCGCGGGTCGTCGGCGGTCAGATCGACCTGCCAGCCCATATAGGCGACTTCGGGATCGATGAGGTCGAGGGGGGGAACGGCATCGGTCAGCGCGGTGACGGTGCAGGGCCCGATGGCCTTGATTTCCTCGAGCAGCAGCAGGGGATTGGTGCCATAGACCAGCGCGTCGCCGGGCAGGCGGAAACGGATGCGCCAGCGCCCGACGGCCGCCTTTGCTTCCGAATTGATGGCCGGCTCCGCCGCCGCGACGGCTTCGGCCGGCACCGCGCCGGAGGCGGCGATCACCACGCGCAGGGCCTCCAGAATGGCTTCGCCGCCCGCGGGCGGGGCGTCGGGCTGTTCGATGAGCTTGTGGATATGGTCCTTGGCGTCGAGCGCCACCGCGATCAGCTCGGAGGTGGCAACGGTGTGCCCCTTGCGGACCTGGTCGAAGGCGGTCTCGAATTCGTGCACGAAGGCCGCCACGGCGGTGAAGCCGAACATGGCGCCCGAGCCCTTGATGGTGTGCAGGGCGCGGAAGGTGGAATTGATCAGATCGTCATTGGCCGGGTTCTGTTCCAGATCGAGCAGGCCCAGCTCGAGCTGCTCGAGCAGCTCGCGGGCCTCCTGGCGGAAGGTTTCGGCAGGATCGGGAAAACTCATGCTCCGGTGACCTTCCTGATGACGGCCAGCAGTTGATCCTGCTTGAACGGCTTGACGATCCAGCCCGTGGCGCCGGCCTCCTTGGCCTGCCGCTTGAGCTCCTCATCGGATTCGGTGGTCAGAAGGATGATGGGCACGCCCTTGCTGGACGGGTGCTGGCGGTATTTGCGGATGAATTCGATGCCGTTCATCACCGGCATGTTGAGGTCGGTGATGACGGCGTGCACCGTCTGGCCGGTGGCCTTGGTATAGCCATCGGCGCCATTGATGGCCTCGATGACATCCAGGCCGGCCGCCGACAGCGTCATGGCCACCATCTGCCGGATGGATGCAGAATCGTCGATGGTCAGGATGGTCTTGCTCATGCGGGCTCGCTTTGCCGTGTGGGTTGAATCCAGAATTCACCATCGGGCGTCCAGGCGCGGCCATTGGCGTCGAGACAGCCGGTCTCGATCAGCAGCGCGCGCAAGGCGCCCGTGGGTGGCGCCGCCAGCGTCAGCGACTTGCCCGAGGCCAGGGCCTGCTTGCGGGCGGCCAGCAGCAATTGAATGGTGGTGACATCGGCGCTGGTGATCGCCTCGGTGGCGACGGTAACGGCCTGGAAGCCGGCAAGCGCCTCGCGCAACAGTGCGGCGGTATCCTGCGCCGTGCGCAGCCCCGCCTCGGCGGGCATTTTAATCAGGTGAGCGGGTTGTCCGGTCATGACGCAGACCGGGGCGTGAAGCAGAAAACACAATACATATCTGAACCACGGCATGATGGGCCGAGCGCCGCCAGAGGCCAGTATATTACCAGCTTCTTAAGACGCGGGCAGATGCCGCCCCTAACTATACTCCGTTCACCGTATTCCCATCCGATGCAATAAAGAGAATAAGTGAAGTTGATTAAGGGCGTCTTACTTAAATTCCCTTTGCGCAATTAGTTTTTCTACAAATCATCAAACAAATATTGTTTCCATGATTCTGAGTCATTCGGATGGATTTGGGCGCGGGGGCAAGTCTCGACTCTTGCGTTGCGAATCCTCGATTCAGCCAGGCGAGTCGGCGGCGAGTCCGCCGGCCGGCAATACTTGAAATATTTCCAGATATCGGTGGGGTAAAATCCCGGATGCCCGCGCCGGCAACTTATGTTCGCTGCCGATGCGGCCCATATTGCAGTGTTACGGGCCGGAGCAGCCGGAGGCGCGCGCGCGGGTTCAGGCGCTGGCGGTCAGGGGGCGGCGCCCTGCATGATCGCTTCGATCTCGGCCCAGCTGGCGCAGAAGGCTTTTACACAGGCGGGGTCGAAATGGCTGCCGCTGTTGGCGACGATCTCGGCATAGGCCTTGTCGATAGGCCAGGCCGGCTTGTAGGGCCGCTCCGAGCACAGGGCGTCGAAGACGTCGGCGATGGCGACGACGCGCGCTTCGATCGGAATATCGGTGCCGGACAGGCGGTCGGGATAGCCGGCCCCGTCCCAGCGTTCATGATGGCTCTGGGCGATCAGTTCAGCCGTGCGGATCAGCTCCGACGAGCCGCCTTCCAGGATGCGGGCGCCGATGGTCACGTGTTCGCGCATGATGCGCAGCTCGTCCGGCGTCAGCTTGCCGGGCTTGCCCAGAATGGCGTCGGCAATGCCGATCTTGCCGATATCGTGCAGGGGCGCGGCCAGATAGATGGTGCGGCAGCGCTCGGGGCTGAGCCCGATATGGCTGGCAATCAACTGGCTGATCTGGGCGACGCGGGAGACGTGCCCGCCGGTGTCGCCATCGCGGTATTCGATGGCGCGGGCCAGCCGCCAGATGATTTCCTCCTCGCGCGCCAGCAGGTGGGCCGTGGCCAGGTCCACTTCGCGCGCCAGCCAGCTGGCGCGATCGGCCAGCTCGACCTGCGCGGCGCGCAATGTCAGCAGATTGGCGACGCGCGCCTGCAACTCGCTGGGATCGAACGGCTTGTTGACGAAGTCGGTCGCCCCCGCCTGGATCGCCTCGACGCGGGTGTTGCGGTCCATATCCGAGGTGACCATGATGATGGGCACCAGCCGGTAGGCGTCGCGGGCGCGCAAGGCGCTGGTGAACTGCACGCCGTCCATTTCGGGCATGATGTGGTCCACCAGCACCAGGTCATATTGGGTGGCGTCGCTGCGCTCCAGCGCCTCGAACGGGTGCAGGCAGCCATCTATGTCCGCGGTGGTCGCAGTTTTGACGATCGAGCCGATCATGGCGAGGCTCGACCGGCTGTCGTCCACTATGAGCACACGCATAACCCGCCTCCGAAACCGGCGCGAGGATAGGGCCGCACTCGTTATGCGATTCTTAATCGATCCGCCTCGGATGCGCCCGCCCGGGGGCAGCATGCGGGGTCAGGTGCACGAGGCAATGGTGATCCCGACTGGATTCGAACCAGTGACCCCAGGATTAGGAATCCTGTGCTCTATCCTGCTGAGCTACGGGACCACGGGCGCAGGAAATAACAGGTCGACCGGATGGTTACAAGCTGGCTTGGGGGGTGTCCCGCGGCGGGGACGCCGCCGCGGGAGGCGGTTCAGTGATGGCTGCTGGCGGCGGCGCCGGCAATGGCCAGCGGCACGGTGACCGAGCCGGCCTTTTCGAAGGTCAGCGTCACCATGACGGTCTGCCCTTCCACCAGCGGATGCTTGAGCTGGAAGAACATCAGGTGCAGCCCGCCGGGGGCCAGCGTCACCGTGGCGCCGGCCGGAACGGGAATGCCGTCGGCGAGCTGGCGCATCTTCATCACGTCGTTTTCCATCGCCATTTCGTGCAATTGCGCCTCGGCGGCGAAATCGGCGCTGGCCGCGACCAGCCGGTCGTCGCCGTCACCCTTATTGGTGATGGTGAGGAAGCCGCCGCCAGTGGGGGCGTTGGGCAGGGTGGCGCGGCTGAAGCCGTTGCTGATCTCAAGATCGCCAAGGGTGACCGGAGCCGCGGCGGCGGAATGGCCAGCGTGCTCATCCATGCCGGCCATGGCCGCCGTCAGCTCGACGCGCGGGGCAGGATGGGCGTTGTCCGCGCCATCCCAGACCTGTTGCCCGTCGGCGCAGGTCTGGGTGGTGGGAAAGGGCAGCGGCCCGGCGGCCAGGGTCGGGGCGAAAGTGCCGGTGAAGACGAACTCGTCATAGAAGGCGTCGGGCAGTTCGCCCCCCGACCAGGTGATTTCGCTCACCCCCTCGGTGAGGGTCTTGCCGTGAAGCTGGTAGGACTGGGCATAGGGGCCGGTGACGGTCTCCAGCGTCCAGCCGGCATGGGGCATGGGGCGCACGTCGAAAAAGCCCTCGGGGATCTTGACGGTGACGCTGGTGGTGGCCTGGCCGTCGCAGCCATGGGGAATGCGCAGCACGGCCTTGTAGCCGGCCCCGATGGCGGCCGAGCCGGTTTCGAACGAGACATGGGCGAAGGCGGGGCCCGAAAGGCAGGCAATGCTCAGCGCGGCCAGAAGGCGGGCGGGAAAGCGGATCATGATGATCTCCGGTGTGATGATGTCTGAAAAAAAGCGGCAGGCGTTCAGACGGTCACGGGAGGAGCGCGGGACTGGCCCTGATGCGGCGGCAGGGCCGGCGGCACGACGAGGCGCGCGCCGCCATAGACGATCGGGCTGGCAAGGCGCAGCGGGGCGATGGCGAGGACCGCCGGGGAGGCGGGTGGCAAGGCGTTGCTGGCGATGCCGGCGGCGGCGCATTTGACGATGATGGGCAGGTCGAGATCGCCGCCCAGCGTGGTGGGCTGGGCGCAGACCGACCAGTTGGCCAGGCTGATATAGCCCAGCCGCGTCAGGTCGCGTTGCAGGCCGGCGGCCTGGTGCAGGGGGGCGAGCAGGACAAGGACGTAAAGGGCGACGACCGCCAGCGCGGTGCCCAATTCGCGGATCAATATGCCCGAACGGAGTGGCATGATCTGTCCCTCTTTGCCTAGGCTGTAATCCGGGCCGGGGCCGGGCTCAAGACGTTTAATGTCGCAGGGGCGCGCGGCTCCTCCTGGTCGGGGAATGTTTTTTTGCCGCAATTGGGTGCATTCTGGCCGCATCGCTTCGGGGCCCGCCGTGTTGAAAGCCAGTCTTGTTCGCCTTGCCGGGCTTGCGGCCCTTTCGGCGGTGTCGGTCGCCGCGCTCGCCTGCGAGCAATTGCAGATGGAGGCGGGCGGACCGGTGGCCGCCGTGCCCGATGGCGACGGGCTCATCCTGGCCGATGGCCGCAGCGTGCGCCTTATCGGCATGCAGGCGCCCAAGCTGGCGCTGGGGCGCGAGGATTTCCAATCCTGGCCGCTGGCCGAGAAGGCGCGGGCGGCGCTTGCCGGGCTGGTCGAGGGCCATGAGGTGACGCTGGGCTATGGCGGGGAAAAGCTCGACCGCTATGGGCGGGCGCTGGCGCATGTGTTCGTGCAAACCGATGCGGGCCGGATCTGGGCGCAGCAGGCGCTGATCGCGCAGGGGCTGGCGCGGGTCTATTCCTTTCCCGACAATCGCGCCTGTCTCGATCTTTTGTTCGCGGCGGAGGGCCGGGCACGGCTGGGCGGGCTTGGAATCTGGGCCGATCCCTATTACAGCGTTCGGGCGGCGGACCAGCCCGGTGAACTCCTGGGCCGGCTGGGACATTATGAACTTGTTGAAGGCCGGGTGCACCAGGCCGCCAAGACCGGCGGGCGGGTGTATCTCAATTTCGGGCGCGTCTGGAAAGAAGATTTCACGGCGGTGATCGAAGCGGCGGGCCTGCGTCTTTTCGCCAAGGCGGAGCTGGATCCGCTGGTGCTGGAAGGCGCGCTGGTGCGCGTGCGCGGATGGGTGGACGAGCGGGATGGTCCACGCATCGAGGTGACCCATCCCGAACAGATCGAGGTTCTGGCGACGCGATGAGAGGCAGGGGACGGATCGTCAAGGCGGGGATGAGGCATGGCTTTCTGGCCGTGTCGCTATTGGCGCTGGGCGCCTGCACGACGCTGACCGGCTCCAATATCGCCGTCAGCCGCACCGGCGACAATCCCGCCCCCGCCATCGCGGCCCAGAGCGGGGACGCCGATGACGTGGCCATCGGCCAGCGCGAGCATCCGCGCATCATCGCCGCCTATGGCGGGGTCTATTCCGACCGGCCGGCCGAAATCATGGTCGCGCGCATCGTCGGGCGCCTGCTGGCGGCGGCCAACCAGCCCAATGCCCAGTTCCAGGTGACGATCCTGGACAGCTCCGAGGTCAATGCCTTCGCGCTGCCGGGGGGCTATGTCTATGTGACGCGCGGCCTTCTGGCGCTGGCCTCGGACACCAGCGAGCTGGCAGCGGTGCTGGCCCATGAAATCGCCCATGTGACGCTGCGCCATGCGCGGGCCCGCACCGACCGCACACGCACCACCCAGATCGTCGACCGCGTCATTTCCAGCGTTTTCGGCGGCGACACCTCCACCGACGCCACCGCCAACCGCACCCGCCAGTCCATGGCCGCCTTCGGACAGAACCAGGAGCTGGAAGCGGATCGCGAGGGCATCAAGTTCGCCGGCAAGGCGGGGTACGATCCGCAGGCGGCGGCGCGGTTCCTGGGGGTGATGAGCCGTTTTGCCAGCTTCTCGGCCGGCGAGGCGGGGGGCGGCGAAGGGTTCCTCTCCTCCCATCCCTCGACGCCGGCGCGCATCCAGAAGGCGCTGGAGGTGGCGCGCACCATGTTCGGCCAGGCGGAAATGGGCGAGACCGACCGCGACGGCTATCTGGCGGCGATTTCCGGCCTCACCTTCGGCGACAGCCCGGCGCAGGGCTCGATCGTGGGGCGGCGCTTCATCCACACCGCCTCCAAATTCACCTTCACCGTGCCCGAGGGCTATACGCTGCAATCCTCGCAGGGGGCCGTGGTGGGCGTGGCGGGCGATGGCGAGGCGGTGCGCTTCGACAGCGCCGACGTGCAGGCCAATGTCAAGCTCGACGATTATCTGCGCTCGGGCTGGATCGCCGGGCTCAAGGCCGACACGGTCAAGGCGCTGAGCTTCAACGGCATCGAGATGGCCTCGGGCGTGGCCCAGACCGACCAATGGTTCTTCCGCGTCTCGGTGATGCGGCTCGACGGACAGGTCTATCGCTTCATCTTCGCCGCCAAATCGGACAGCCCGCGCTTTGCGCAGGGGGCCGAGGCGACGCTGAAGAGCTTCCGCCGGGCCGAGGCGGCCGATATGGGGCAGGTGCGCAAGGTGGCGGTTCGCATCGTCACCGCCAAGGCAGGCGACACCGCGGATTCGCTGGCGCGGCAGATGGCCGGGCTCAGCCGTGGAAGCGAATTGTTCTATATCATCAACGACCTCTACCCCGGCGATCGCGTGACGGCTGGGGCGCGCTACAAGGTTGTGGCCTTGCAGTAAAAGCTCAGAGCTTGTCGACCTGGGTGGCGATGACGTCGGTGGCGCCGTTATCGAACAGCTCCCGCAGCGTATCGCCGAAAATGGTGGCGGTGCCGACCAGGGCGACGGCGATCAGCGTACCGATCAGCGCATATTCGATGGCGGTGGCGCCCGATTCGTCTTTCATAAGGCGAGCGAAAATCTTGGTCATGGTATTCTCCTAGCTCCACGATGTTGGTTCAGCACGTCCGCCAACTGTTTCCGTTGTTCGGATGACTGCAACCTACAGGCAGGCCATTTCCATCGGCTTAAGGAAGTAGGTTAACATGACACTAACGGCGGGAGGCCCGATTTACGGTTACCATCCGGTCAATTCCGCCTTGTATGCGCGTTTTCGGGGGTTTTTGCCGCCCTTGCGCCTTCATCCCGCCGATGAGCGCCAAAGTTGAAATGGGAATACCGGCCCCCGCCTTAAACCTTCATTCACCATTCCCGGCGATGCTGTCTGCAATTCATTGTCGGGATGACTATTTATGGGACGCCACTGGACATTCGCTGCGGGGGCAGCAACGCTTGCGACGGTCGCTCTTGCCGTGCTTTCCGGCACGGGCGCAGCATCGGCCGAGGACCAATTCATGCGCGTCTATATGGATCACGCGCGCGTGCTCAAGCTCGACCGGCCGGTCAGCAAGGTGATCGTCGGCAATGCCGATGTCG
>NZ_JAUCDN010000048.1:0-14668 GCF_034675085.1 Devosia sp. | reverse complement strand
TGTCCAACGTGCTGGGCACGGTGACCCCGATCGCGGACATCATCGCGCTCGCCCATGCCCGGGGCATCCCGGTGCTGGTCGATGGCAGCCAGGGCGCCGTGCATGAAGAGGTCGACGTGCAGGCGCTGGACGCCGATTTCTACGTCATGACCGGCCACAAGCTCTATGGGCCCACCGGCATCGGCGTGCTCTACGGCAAATACGATCTTCTGGCCGACATGCAGCCCTATCAGGGCGGCGGCGAGATGATCGACACCGTGACCCTGGACAGTGTCACCTACAATGCCCCGCCGCACCGCTTCGAGGCGGGCACGCCCCCCATCGTGCAGGCCATCGGGCTGGGCGCGGCGCTGAGCTATATGGACAGCCTGGGCCGCGAGGCCATCGCCGCCCATGAGCGTGAGATTACCGCCTATGCCCAGGAGCGGCTGAGCCGCATCAATTCGCTGCGCCTCATCGGCACGGCGCCGGGCAAGGGCGGGATTTTCTCCTTTGAAATCAAGGGCGCGCACGCCCATGACGTCTCGACGATCCTGGACCGCTACGGCATCGCGGTGCGCGCCGGCACCCATTGCGCCATGCCCCTGCTCAAGCGGTTCGGGGTCACCTCTACCTGCCGCGCCAGCCTCGCCCTATATAATGGCAAGGACGATGTGGACGCGCTTGTCGAGGGCATCGAGCGCGCGAGAACGTTTTTTGCCTGAGGAAGGCCGATATGAGCGAAGACACCAAGACCGAAGATACCCGCATCGCCCCGACCATGCCGACAAGCCTGTCGGAAGACGAGGTGACGCGCATCACCACCGACCTCATCGGCGCGCTCAAGACCGTCTATGACCCGGAAATCCCGGTCGATATCTACGAGCTGGGCCTGATCTACAAGGTCGACCTGGACGATGACCGGAACCTGACCATCGACATGACGCTGACCGCGCCGGGGTGCCCCGTGGCCGGGGAAATGCCCGGCTGGGTGGAAAACGCCGCCCGCGGCGTTGAAGGCATCCAGGACGTTACCGTCAACATGGTGTTCGATCCCCCCTGGGACGCGACACGAATGAGTGAAGAGGCCCAGGTGGCGCTGAACTGGTGGTAATTTGCCGCGTTTCGCCCTATATATCGTGAAACACCGATAAAGCTGGACCGCCCCATGGCTTTCACCATCATGTCGCTGACCGATGCCGCCGCCGAGCGCATCACCGAAATCATGGAAGATTCCGACAGGCCGGTCATCGGCCTGCGCGTCGGCATCAAGAACTCGGGCTGCGCGGGCGTCGCCTATACCATGGATTACGTCACCGAGCCGGTGGCGGGCGACGACCACGTCAACGACCGGGGCGTCAATGTCTGGATCGACCCCAAGGCCACCATGTTCCTGCTCGGCACGGTGATGGACTTTGAGCAGTCCAAGATGAGCGCCGGCTTCACCTTCACCAACCCCAACCAGACCGGCGCCTGCGGGTGCGGGGAAAGCGTGACGCTCAAGCCGGCGGACCTCAAGGCCATCGCCGAGGCGCGGGCAGGGGCCTGACGCCATTTATCTGCCGTCCGGCGATTGAGCCGGGACGATATCGCAGCCGTTGCGTTCTTTGCGGCGCTGAGGCATTGGTTCGGCATGCTTACCCCGCTTCCGCCCGCCCTCACCATCGTCCCGCCCAACCGCCCGCTTGTCGGGCGCGTCTCCCCGCCGGGATCGAAATCCATCACCAATCGCGCGCTGTTGCTGGCGGCGCTGGCCGACGGCACCAGCCGGCTGACCGGCGCGCTCAAGAGCAAGGATACGGTGCTGATGGCCGCCGCGCTGCGGCAGATGGGCGTCAGCGTCGAGGAGCCCGATGCCACCAGCTTCGTGGTCTCCGGCTCGGGACGCCTGCATGCGCCCAAGGAGCCGCTTTTCCTGGGCAATGCCGGCACGGCGACGCGGTTCCTCACCGCCGCTGCGGCGACGGTGGACGGCACGGTGATTGTCGATGGCGACGAGGATATGCGCCTGCGCCCCATCGCCCCGCTGGTGCAGGCGCTGCAATCGCTGGGTATAGCCGCCAGCGCCCCGACCGGTTGCCCGCCGGTTACGGTTGAGGGGCGCGGCAGCTTCGGCCACGGCCGGGTGGAGATCGATGGTGGGCTGTCCAGCCAATATGTCTCGGCGCTGCTGATGGCCGCACCATTGGGTGACGGGCCCATCGAGGTGGCGCTGACCGGCAAGGAAATCGGCGCACGGGGCTATGTCGACCTGACCTTGGCCGCCATGCGCAGCTTCGGCGCCGATGTGGAGCAGCTCGATGCCGGCACCTGGCGCATCGCGCCCACCGGCTATCGGGCTAGCGATTTCCATATCGAGCCCGACGCTTCGGCCGCCACCTATCTGTGGGGCGCGGCGGCGCTGACCGGCGGCGATATCGACCTGGGCGTGGCCGCCGATGCCTTCACCCAGCCCGATGCGGCGGCGCAGGCCGTCATCGCGCAATTCCCCCATATGCCGGCGGTGATCGACGGCTCGCAGATGCAGGACGCCGTGCCGACGCTGGCGGTACTCGCCGCCTTCAACGCCCATCCGGTGCGCTTTGTCGGCATCGCCAATCTGCGCGTCAAGGAAACCGACCGCATCCGCGCCGTGGCCAATGAACTCAACCGCATCAAGCCGGGCCTGGGCACGGAGGAGGGCGATGACCTGATCGTCGCCGCCGATCCGCACCTCGCCGAAGGGTTGGCGGGGCACACCGCGCGCATAAAGACCTATCACGACCACCGCATCGCCATGAGCTTCGCGCTGGCCGGGCTCAGGATCGCCGGCATCACCATTCTCGACCCCGCCTGCACCGGCAAGACCTACCCGGCCTATTGGGAGATGCTGGAAGGGCTGGGGGTGACGCTGCTGCCGGCGCAGGGATAGGGCCAGATTGGGGGAAACGCCCCCGCAAAACGAAAGCGGCGGGCTTTTGGGCCCGCCGGGATTTACCCTGGGTCTCCCGAAGGGGAGAGGTGATATCGGCGGAATGCCTTGGTTCGAAAGACCCAGGGTAGCTCAGATCGCCAGGTATTCGTGGCGGAGTTCGGCGTTGTCGAGCACTTCCTGCGCGGTGCCGGCAAAGGCAACCTCGCCGGTGTCCAGAATGACGGCGCGGTCGGCCAGCTTCAGCGCCGCCACCGCGTTCTGCTCGACGATGACGGTGGTGATGCCCAAAGGCTTGATGGAATGCAAGATGCGTTCGATCTCGTGCACGATGACCGGCGCCAGCCCCTCATAGGGTTCGTCGAGCAGCAGCAGCTTGAGATTGCGCGCCAGCGCCCGGGCAATGGCCAGCATCTGCTGCTCGCCGCCCGAAAGGGTGACCCCTTCCTGCTTGCGGCGTTCGGCCAGGCGCGGAAAGCTCTCATAGATCTGCTCGATCTCCCAGCCATGGCCGGGGGCGACGCGGGCGAGAATAAGGTTTTCCTCCACGGTCAGCCCGGAAATGATGCGCCGGTCCTCGGGCACCAGCTGGATGCCGGCGCGGGCCGCCTCGAAGCTCTTCATCTGGTGAATGGGCTGACCATCGAGCCAGATTTCGCCTTGCCGCATCTGCGGATCGTCGGTGCGAGCGATGGTGCGCAGCGTCGAGGTCTTGCCGGCCCCGTTGCGGCCCAGCAGCGCCAGGATCTCGCCCTGGCGGATGTCGAGCGAAACGCCCTGCACGATATAGCTTTCGCCATAATAGGCGTGGACGTCGCGAACGCTGAAAAACGGACGCTCGGCCTCGAAGGCAGCGGCCTGGCTGACGGGAATTGCTGTTTCCATGGCGATCGCGCTCATCAATGGGCCCCTCCGAGATAGGCTTCCTGCACCTTGGGATTGCCGCGCACCTCTTCGGGCGTGCCGTCGGCGATGATGCGGCCCTGCGCCAGCACCGAGATCTTGTCGGCCAGCGAGAACACCACATGCATGTCGTGTTCGATGATGACCTTGGTCATGCCGCGCTTTTTGATCTTCTTGAGCAACTCGATGGTGGTGTTGGTGTCGTGCCGGCTCATGCCGGCGGTGGGCTCGTCCAGCAGCAGCAGGCGCGGATGCTGGATGAGGCACATGGCCAGCTCCATGCGGCGCTTGTCGCCACGGCTCAGGCTGCCCGCCGTCATGTCGCGGCGGTTGAGCATGCCCACATCCTCAAGCATGGCCTCGGCCTCCTGGCGGATGGCGGTCTCGCTGTCCAACGCCCGCAGCATATTGAGGCGGAAGGCGCCGTCGCGCTTGGCGAAAGCGGGGATCATGACGTTTTGCAGCACGCTGAGATCGGCGAATATTTCCGGCGTCTGGAAGACGCGGGCAATGCCGAGCTGGTTGATCTGGTGCGGCTTGCGCCCGGTGAGGATGGCGCCGTCGAACACCACCTGGCCGCTGGTGGGCGCCAGCTTGCCGATGATGACGTTGAGCAGGGTGGATTTTCCCGCCCCGTTGGGCCCGATGATGGCGTGCGTCTTGCCCTCCTCGACCTGCAGGTCGATGTCGGCCAGGGCATGCAGGCCCCCGAAGCGCTTGTGGACGTCGGCCACGTGCAGCACGATATTGGGAAGCGTCATGGCTCTCTCCTATTCCGCCGGCTGGGTGCTGGAGGTTTCACGGCCCTGCGCATCCTTGCGCCGCGTTCGCCCGAAGCGGGCGGCCAGCCGCCTTACCCCCTCCATGACGCCGCCGGGCAGGAACACCACCACGACCACGAAGAGCAGGCCCAAAGTGAGGTGCCAGCCTTCGCCGACGAACTTGCTGGCGACAGCCACCACGAAATCCTCGGACCCACCGGGCATGAAGTCGAAGACGCGGCGCAGCACGGTCTCGTTGATGGCCGAGAAGATGTTCTCGAAATATTTGATGAGCCAGGCGCCGATGACCGGGCCGACCAGGGTGCCCGCGCCGCCCAGAATGGTCATCAGCACGATATTGCCCGATTCCGTCCACTTCATCCGTTCCGCCCCGGCCAGCGGGTCGGTGACCGACATCAGTGCTCCAGCCAGCCCGGCGAACATGCCGGAAATGACGAAGGCGGCCAGCGTATAGGGCTTGGTGTTGAAGCCGGTATAGTTCATGCGCGTCTGGTTGGACTTGATGCCGCGCAGCGCCATGCCGAAGGGCGAGGCGAACACTTTCTGCGAAACATAGAAGGCCAGGATCAGCACGGCGGCGCAGAAGTAAAACCCGGTGAACCCGATCATGCCGATGCCGAAAAAGGTCGGAGACGGCAGGCCCTCGCCGGCGGGACGGATATTGAGCAGCGTGTCGATCACGCGCGGATCGCCGCGCGCCAGCAATAGCCCGGTCTCGCCATTGGTGATGGGCGTCAGCACCGAATAGGCCAGGCTGTAGCACATCTGGGCAAAGGCCAGGGTGAGGATGGAGAAATAGATGCCGGTACGCTTTAGGCTGAAATAGCCGATGACCAGGGCGAAGACCCCCGAGACGATAATGGCCAGCAGGATGGCGGGCACCACGTTCATCGACAGGAGCTTGAACGACCAGACGGTGGTGTAGGAGCCGATGCCGATAAAGGCCGCATGCCCGAAGCTGAGATAGCCGGTGAGCCCGAACAGGATGTTGAAGCCAATGGCGATGATCGCGTAGATGACGAATTTCTGCATCAGCCCCGGATAGGCGGCGCCGAATGGCGCCAGCCAGAGGGGCATGGTGAGCACGACGGCAGCGAAGACTGCCAGGGTGACGAGGTCCTTGCGAGACAGGGAAAGCATGGCGGCTTAACTCTCCATGAGGCCGCGCCGGCCCATGAGACCACGGGGGCGGACGAGCAGGATGACCACGGCGACGAGGTAGATGATGACCTGGTCGATGCCGGGAATGAGGGATTTGATCTCGGTCATGGCCGCGATGGATTGCAGGATGCCGAGCAGGAACCCGGCGGCGACGGCGCCGGGAAGCGAGCCCATGCCCCCCACCACCACCACGACGAAGCTCAGCACCAGGAAATCCATGCCCAACTGGTAGTTGGGCGGCAGGAGCGGCGTATACATCGCCCCCGCGACGCCGGCCACGACCGCCGCCAGCCCGAACATGATGGTGAAGCGCCGGTCGATATTGATGCCCAGGATGGACACCGTTTCGCGGTCGGCCATGCCGGCGCGGACCACCAGGCCAAATGTGGTGAAGCGCAGGAAGGCGAACACCCCGCCGATCACCGCCACCGAGAAGAAGAAATAGACCAGCCGCCACCAGGGATAGGTGAGCATATGGGGCGCCATGCCGAACCAGGACCCGATATCGGCAGCGCCGCGCAGATCGCTGGGCACCGGCTGGGGCACGGGATTGGCGCCATAGATGCTCTTGACGATTTCCTGAAGCACGATCGCCAGGCCGAAGGTGACCAGGATTTGCTCGGCATGGGGGCGCTTGTAGAAATGCTTGATCAGCCCGCGCTCCATGGCGATGCCGATGAGCAGCATGACCGGAATGACCAGCAGGATGGACAGCGGCACCGAATAGTCGATGAGAAAGCGGCCGAAATCGCCGAACATGCTCTCCATGATCGGGGTGCGCACTTCCACCGGCGCTCCCCATGGGGAAAGCTTGGTGGGATCGATGGTCACCGTTTCCATGGTGATGAGATAGCGGAAGGTCACGGCGCAGAAGCAGCCGAGCATGAACAACGCGCCATGGGCGAAGTTGACCACGCCCAGCGTGCCGAAGACCAGAGTGAGGCCCAGGGCGATCAGCGCATAGGCGCCGCCCTTGTCGAGCCCGTTAAGCAACTGCGCGAGTAGTGTATTCATCGATTTGTCCTTGCCGGACCAGGTCCCGGCGTCTCCCCGATTCCCCCGAAAGGCCCGGCGCGGAACCGCGCCGGAACCATTGCGTGATGCGTGCCGAGGCGATCAGCACATATTGGGTTCGTAGGGTCCCAGCTCGCCGCCGAAGATCGACGGATCGTAGGTCACCGCATCGCGCGAAGCCGACCCGATGACGTTGAGCACGTCGAACTTGCTCGTCGGGTTTTCATTGCCGCGCACCACGAGCACTTCCTTGAAGCACTGGTGATCGTCGGCGCGATAGAGCGTGGCGCCATTGCCCGCGCCATCGAACTCGAAGCCTTCCAGCGCCTTGACCACCTCGGTGGGATGGAAGGTGCCGGCGCGCTCGCAGGCATCGGCGTAGAGGATCGCCTGCACATAGCCGGTATGGGCCGACTGCGACGGGGGAGAGCCATAGGCTTCGCCATAGGCCTGGGTGAAAGCCTTGGTGCCTTCGTCGCCAAGGTTCCAGTGCCAGTTGGAGGTGCCGATGATGCCCTTCACCGCCTCGCCCGCGCCCACGGCCATCAGTTCCGAGAACATCGGCACGACGATCTCGAAATTCTTGCCATTGGCCTGGCGCTCGCGCAGGCCGAACTGCACTGCCTGGGGCAGCGAGTTGACCATGTCGTGGCCGTAATGGTTGAGGATCAGCACGTCGGCGCCGGAATTGAGCACCGGGGTCAGATATTGCGAATAGTCGCCCAGCCCGAGCGGGGTGCGCACGGTAGCGACGGTTTCCCAGCCCAGCGCCTCGGTGGCGTTCTTGATCGACTCTTCCTGCGTCCAGCCCCAGGTATAGTCGGCCGTCAGGTGATAGGCCCGGCGGTCCTTGCCGTATTCCTGCGCCAGGAACGGCGCGATGGCCACGCCCGACTGATAGGCGTTGAAGAAGTGGCGGAAGCCCAGGCGGCGCTTGTCCTTGCCGGTGGTGTCGTTGGAATGGGTGAGGCCGGACATGTAGATCACGCCCATTTCCTGGCACAGCGACTGCTGGGCAATGGCTTCGCCCGAAGTCACCGAGCCGGTGACCATGATGGCCTTGTCGCGCTCGATCATGCGGCGGGCGCCGTCGCGCGCGGCGTCGGTATTGGTCTGGGTGTCGCCGGTGACGAAGGTCACCTTCTTGCCCAGAACGCCATTGCCCTTGAGGGCAAGCGGCTTGAGCGTGTTGAGAATGCCGCCGTCGCCCTCGCCATTGATGTGCTTGACCGCAAGCTCATAGGCCTTGAGCTGCTCGAGCCCTTCTTCGGCATAGGAACCGGTCTGGGGCACGTTGAAGCCGAAAATGGCGGTATCGCCGGGCGCGTTGCAATAATCCTGCGCATAGGCGCTGCGGCTGAAAATGGTCGGCATGACGCCAGCGCCGATAATGCCGGCCATACCCGTTTTCAGTACCCGGCGCCGCGAGACGCCGCGAGTCAAAATAGTCATCCATCTCCTCCTTTGGCGTGGGACGGACGATACATAGTCGCCCAGTTCACCAACGCGGCAAGAATTGCCACGAATGAAAACTGAGACAATATGCCATTGTGATATAATGGTTTTTCTGTAAATTCTTGTGCGAGTAGAGCGTCGGATATGTCAATTCGTTGACAAACCCGGCGGCTGCAAAGGGAGGCAGGCATGCGCGCACCGATCGGATTCCGCATCAGCAACAGGCGGAAATCGCTCAAGATTTCCCAGGCGGCGCTGGCGCGGATGGCGGGAATCTCGCCCAGCTATCTCAACCTCATCGAGAACAACAAGCGCGACATCGGCGGCTCGCTTCTGCAACGCATCGCCCATCACCTCAATATCGATATCGGCGATCTGACCGGGCAGGCCGAGCAGAAGCTGCTCCAGGATCTGGAAGAGGCCTATGCCGACCCCCAGGTCGAGTCGCTGCCCTTCCAGCCCGACGAGAGGCGGCAATTGGTGGCGCAATATCCCGCCAGCGCCGCAGCCCTGGTGCAGTTGCACCGGGCCTATACGGGCGCGGTGGCCAGCGCCGAGGCCTATGCCGACCGGCTGCGCTCGGACCCGCTGCTCGGCCAGCTTCTGCACCAGATCCTGTCCGGCATCACCGCCGTGCGCTCCAGCGCTGAAATCCTCGAGGATGTGGGCGATCTGGACGAAGTCGAGCGCCGGCGCTTTCTTGCCGCCATCAGCCGCGACACGCGCACCCTGTCTGACGTGGCGCGCAACCTTATCGACCAGTTCGAAAGCTCCAGCCAGCGCCGGAGCGGGGTGTCTCCGGGACGGGAAATCGACGACCTCATCATCCAGCGCGACAATTATTTTCCCGAGCTGGAAACCGCGGCCGAAAGCCTGCGCGCCGAAATCGAGCGGGCAGGGGCCTTCGGCATCGACACGCTGACGGCGCTGTTGCACAGCCGCTTCGGCATTGGCGTGACCGTGGGCGGACCACCGGCCGACGCCGAATTTCCCGGCCAGTTCCGCTTCGACAGCGCCAGGCGCCAGATGTGGTTCGGCGGCTCCTCCATGCTGGCGACGCGGCAATTCCAGCTCGCCCGGCTCTATGGCGAATTGGCCGCCCCAGAGGCCATAGCCCAGGCCCTGGGCAGCGCCACGCTTTCCACCGCCACGGCAACGCGGCTGGCGGCGCGCGCGGCCGGATCGTATCTGGCGGGCGCCATCGTCTTTCCCTACCGGCAGATCCTGGCCGATGCCGAAGGCGCGGCCTATGACATCGATCATCTGCGTCAGCGCTACAATGCCAGCTTCGAGCAGGTGGCCCACCGGCTGGTGACGCTGCGCCGGCCGGGCGAGGAGGGCATTCCCTTCGGCTTCCTGCGCTCGGACCCGGCCGGGCGGCTGACCAAGCATTTCCCCCTGCCGGGCCTGCTTTTGCCCAATAGCGGCCATGCCTGCCCGCTCTGGGCCATCTATGGCGCCTTCCGCAGCCCCGACATGTTGCTGCGCCAGGTGGTGCGCTTTTCCGACGGCTCGCGCTATCTCTTCCTCGCCCGCACCGTGCAGCGCCGGGCCGGCTCGTTCCGCGAGCAGGCGGCAATGTCCTCGGTGATGCTGGCCTGCGACGTGCTGCATGCCGACCGCACCATCTATGGGGCGGGGCTGGACCTGATGGATATCGCGGCCGACATTCCGGTGGGCCCCAGCTGCCGCCTCTGCACCCGCCGGGCCTGCGCCAGCCGGCAGGAAGAGCCGCTCTGGCAGGAGGGCGAGCGCCCCGGCCAGCGGGCGCCGCTGCTGCCGATGGAACAGGGTCTTGGCGATGGCGCCTGATTGAGCTTTACTGCGTCATCCTGCGGAGGGGAGACCGCGGGGGCTGCAAGGGGGGACAGTGGCGGTCGACATACTCATTGCCGAGGACGAGCCCAGCATATTGGAATCGCTCGATTTCATCCTCAAGCGCGCCGGCTTCACCATCGGCTCGGTCACCGATGGCGAAGCGGTGATGGAGGCCGTGCGGCGCCTGCATCCGCGCATGGTCGTGCTCGATGTGATGCTGCCCCGGCGCAGCGGCTTCGAGGTGCTCAAGCAGATTCGCGCCGATTCCGACCAGCGCAACCTGCCGGTGCTCATCCTCACCGCCAAGGGCCAGCAGCAGGACCGGCGCATCGCCGAGGAGCTGGGAGCGGACGTGTTCGTCACCAAGCCCTATGCCAATGCCGAGGTGGTGGGGGCCGTGCGCCAGCTTCTGGGCGAAAATGGCGGACCGGCATAGGCTCACCGGCGGCATGCTGCTCCTGACGGTGCTCGGCGCCCTGCTGATGCTGCCGCCGCTGGTCTATGTCTTCAACCAGCCGCAGACGATCTTCGGCATTCCCCAGATCGTCTTCTATCTGTTTGTCGTCTGGCTGCTGCTGATCCTGGGCACGGCGCTGATGGCCCATGCCCGGCCCCGCAAGCCGCAAAAGGGCGATGCGCCGGGGGGAGAGGGCTGATGCTGTCGGCCGACCTGGTGATCGCCACCGCCGTGGGCTATGTGGGCCTGCTCTTCGTCATCGCCTATTTCGGCGACCGCCGGGCGCGCACCGGCAAGCAGTCTTTCCTGCATTCCCCGGCGGTCTACACACTCTCCATCTCGGTCTATTGCACCAGCTGGACCTTTTACGGCGCGGTCGGCAACGCCGCCCGCAGCGGGCTGGAATTTCTCACCATCTATCTGGGGCCGACGCTGGTTTTCGTCGGCTGGTGGTTCCTGTTGCGCCGGCTGGTGCGGATCAGCCATTTGCAGCGCATCACCTCGGTGGCCGACCTGCTCTCCTCGCGCTACGGCAAGTCCAACCGCCTGGCCGTGCTCATCACCTGCATCGCCGTGATCGGCATATCGCCCTATATCGCGCTGCAATTGAAGGCCGTCACCTCCTCCATCCAGGTGGTGGCCGGCTCATCCGAGCTGGGGCAGGGGCGGCTGGCCGGCATCGACGATGTCGGCCTGGCCTTCGGCATCGCCGCCGGCATGGCGCTGTTCACCATCCTGTTCGGCACCCGCCATGTCGACGCCAAGGAGCAGCACCACGGCGTGGTCGCCGCCATCGCCTTCGAGGCGGTGGTGAAGCTGGCGGCATTGCTGGCGGTGGGGGTTTTCGTCGTCGCGGTCGGGGGCGGCTTCGAGAATATCTTCGCCCAGGCCGATCGGGTGGGCGTGCATTTCAACTCCGAAACCACCTTCGATGCGCGCTGGCTGACCACACTGGCGCTTTCGGTGATGGCCATTGTCTGCCTGCCGCGCCAGTTCCAGGTGACGGTGGTGGAAAATTCCGACGAGGACCATCTGCGCGTGGCCAGCTGGGCCTTCCCCGCCTATATGCTTTTGATGAGCCTTTTCATCCTGCCCATTGCCGTTTTCGGGCTGACGGCGATGCCGGCCGGCTCCAATCCCGACATGTTCGCGCTGACCGTGCCCATGGCCTTCGGCCAGGATGCGCTGGCCCTGTTCGCCTTTATCGGCGGGTTTTCCTCCGCCACTTCGATGATTATCCTGGAATCCATCGCGCTCTCGATCATGGTGTCGAACCATATCGTCATGCCGCTGATCCTGCGCTTCAGCCCGGTCGGAAATGGCGACGGGCAGGGGGTGACGCATCTGCTGCTGGTGGCGCGGCGCTTCTCCATCGTGCTGATCGTGTCGCTGGGCCTGTCCTATTTCATCTTCACCCGCGATTCCGACGCCCTTGCCCCCATCGGGCTCATCTCATTCACCGCCATCGCCCAGTTCTTCCCCGCCGTCATCGCCGCGCTGTTCTGGCGCGAAGCCTCGCTCAAGGCGGCAACCACCGCCATCGCCATCGGCTTCGTCTTCTGGTTCTGGTGCAGCCTGCTGCCCTCGTTCGAATCGGTGTCCCCGCAAGTGGCCATGCTGCTCAGCCACGGGCCCTGGGGCATTGGCTGGCTGCGGCCCGAGGCCATGTTCGGCCTGGAAGGGCTAGATCCCCTGGCCCATGCAGCCTTCTGGAGCCTGTCGCTCAACATCCTGACGCTCACCCTGCTCTCGCTGCTGACCAGCCAGTCGGCGCTGGAGCGCATCCAGGCCAATGTCTTTGTCGACGTCTTCCGCCGGGGCGAGCAGGCGCGGGGCAATTTCATGCGCGGCTCGGCAACGGCAAACGATCTGTTCTTCGTTGCCGAGCGCGTGCTGGGCGAAAAGCGGGCGGCGGCTTTGTTCCAGACCGAGGCGCATGCCGCCGGGGTCGAGCCCGACATGCTCGAGCCCTCGCCCGATTTCATCGGACGGCTGGAGCGCGAACTGGCCGGCTCGGTCGGCGCCGCCTCGGCCCATGTCATGCTCTCCAAGGTGGTTTCGGGCGGCGAGGTGTCGCTGGAAGAAATGATGCAGATGGCCGACGAAACCCAGCAGGCCATCGAATATTCCCAGGAGCTGGAAAAGACCTCGGCCGAACTGCGCTCCACCGCCCGGCAATTGGAAGAGGCCAACGCGCAATTGCGCAAACTCGACAGCCAGAAGGACGAGTTTCTCAGCCAGGTGAGCCACGAGGTGCGCACGCCGATGACCTCGATCCGTTCCTTCTCCGAAATCCTGCTCGACCCCGGCGAGATCGACGATGGCAAGCGCCAGCATTTCGTTTCCACCATTCATCAGGAAAGCCTGCGGCTGACCAAGCTGCTCGATGAAATCCTCGATCTTTCGGCGCTGGAACGGGGCGAGCGCACCTGGGAAAACCTGCCGGTGGACGCCGAAGCCGCGCTCGACCGGGCGCTGACCGTCTGCGAGGCGCTGCTGCGCCAGAGCAATGCGCGGGTGGAACTGGGCGAGCGGGCCGGGCGCACCATGGTGGTGGGCGACGCCGACCGGCTCTGCCAGGTGTTCATCAACCTGGTCTCCAACGCCGTCAAATACAACGATATCCGTAACCCCACGATTCGCGTCACCTCGCAGGTCCGGGGCGGCCATTACATCGTCGATATCGCCGATAACGGTCCGGGCATCGCCAAGGGCGAGGCCAAGCTGATCTTCGAGAAATTCGCCCGTGGCCAGCGCGCCGCCGCCGACCAGACCGGGGCCGGGCTGGGCCTGGCCATTTCCCGCCAGATCGTCACCCGCATGAACGGCTCGCTCGACTTGGTGCCCGGGCCGCTGCCGGGCGCCTGCTTCCGAGTGAAGCTGGCCGTGCTGGGCAAAAGCCGGCCGTGATCTTCCCCGGCCAAAGCGCGGGCCCATGTTGCCTGCCCGCTCGCCAGCCGCTATTGGCAGGGGTCAATCCGGCGCCGAGCGCCCGCCCAGCATGAGGCAGAGATGAAACTGGCCTTCGTCATACCCGCCTATAATGAAGAGGCGCTGATCGGCAAATGCCTCGAATCGGTGCTGGCCGAGATCAAGCGCGCCGGCAGCGATGCGCAGGTCATCGTGGTCAACAATGCCTCCACCGATCGCACCGGCGAGATCGCCCGCGGCTTTGCCGGCGTCACCGTGGTCGACGAGCCCAAGAAGGGTCTGGTCAATGCCCGCGATGCCGGCTTTGCCGCCAGCGAGGGGTTCGATCTCGTCGCCAATATCGACAGCGACACGCTGGTGCCCGAGGGCTGGCTCGATACGGTCTATGCCGAATTTGCCCGCGATCCCAAGCTGGTCTGCCTGAGCGGGCCCTATATCTATTACGATATGAGCCCCTGGAACCGGGCGCTGGTGGGCGCTTTCTACGGGCTCACCTGGCTTATCTATATCCTCAATCGCTACGTGCTGCGCGTCGGCTCGGTGGTGCAGGGGGGTAATTTCGTCTTCAAGCGCGCCGCCTGGGCGCAGGTGGGCGGCTATGACCGCTCCATCCAGTTCTTCGGCGAGGACACCGACGTCGCCGTGCGCCTCTCCAAGGTGGGCGGGGTCAAATGGACCTTCAAGCTCAAGATGAAGACATCCGGCCGCCGCCTTGAAAAAGAAGGCGTCTTCCGCACCGCCGGCACCTATACGCTCAACTTCTTCTGGGTCACCTTCCGCGGCAAGCCCATGACCATGGACTACAAGGACGTGCGGCGGGACTGAGGCCGGGCCCGGCCATTTCGCCAAAACGCAGAATCAGACGATGCTGGGACGCCCGATAGGGTAGAATGGGCTGCCGCATGGTGCGGCCGAGGGCCGGAACGCATGTCGATTCCCTCCCAACTTCCCCAGATGCTGGCGGCGGTCCGCGCAGGGCCCTTGCAGGCCCTGGCCCTTCAGGCCGGGCAGATGCTCGATGGCCGTGTGGTAGGGCCGGCGCCCAATGGCGGCACGCAGGTGGAAATTCGCGGCCAGATGCTCAACCTGCTGCTGCCGGTGGCGACCAGGCCCGGCCAGACGCTGAGATTTGAGGTGCAGGGCAGCGGCGCGCAGATGCGGCTTGCCATGCAGGCGCCGTCTGCGCCGGCCCCGGCGGCCCCGACGTCCACCGCTAGCCCGGCCCAGCCCGCCTTATCCATGCCCGCCTCGCCGGCG
>NZ_JAUCDN010000047.1:0-15058 GCF_034675085.1 Devosia sp. | reverse complement strand
CCGGGCATGGAAATCAACGTCCCTTTCAGCATGGAATCGGGCAGCGCCGGCGTCAGGGAACTCCTCAAGGTCACCCCGGCGGTCGATGCGGTGTTCTGCTCGTCCGATACGCTGGCCTTCGGTGCGGTCATGGGCGCCATGCGCGCCGGGCTGCGTATTCCCCAGGATCTGGCCATTGCCGGTTTCGGCAATGTGGAACTGGCCTCGACCCTCGTGCCGTCGCTGACCACGGTCGATGTGCCCCGCGCCCAGATCGGCCGCGAATGCGCGCGCATCATCATGCAGCGCCTCGAAGGGGCCTATGACGGCCCCTCCGTCATCGATTGCGGCTTCTCGATTATCCGCCGCGAAAGCGCCTGACCTCAACCCAAATGACCACCGCAGAGAAACAGCACATGAGATCAATCCCCCAGGTGCAGACGCCCGGCATCTATCACCGGCGCATCGGCGATATCGTGGTGACGGCCCTGTCGGATGGCTATTACGATACGCCCATGGCCGCCTATCGCGGGCTGACCCAGGACGAGGTGGCGCAGCGCTTCCAGGCTCGCTTCCAGCGCGTTCCGCCCCGCGTGGCCATCAATGCCTTCCTGATCCGCTCGGGCGGAAGGGCGGCGCTGATCGATACCGGCGCTGGCCAGACCATGGGCCCGACCCTGGGAATTCTGCCGCGGACGCTTGCAGCCGCTGGAGTGGCTGAGGCCGATATCGATACGGTCCTGCTCACCCATCTTCACCCCGATCATTCCAACGGCCTGACCGGGGAAGACGGGAAGGCGCTCTTTGCGTTGGCGGAACTGGTGGTGAGCGAGACCGATGTGCGCTTTCGCCAGGACGATGGCGCCCGCGCCCCGTTCGATGCGGTGGGGCAATTGCGCTATTTCGATCACCCGCGCTTTCAGATTGCCCCCTATGCGGACCGCATGCGCGATGCACGCGGCCAGGTGTTCCCCGGCGTCACGGCCGTGCCGCTGCCCGGGCATACGCCGGGCCATACCGGCTACATGATCGAATCGGGCGGCGAATCGCTGCTGATCTGGGGCGATATCTGCCACGCCCAGGAACTGCAATTTCCCAATCCCGAGGTGACGGTCTCCTTCGACGTCGATGGCGAGGCCGCCATCGCCACGCGGCGGCGGGTTCTCGACTGGGTCGCTAGGGACCGGCTGCTTGTGGCCGGAATGCATGTCCACTTCCCCGGCTTCCTGCACATCGTGCGCAATGGCGATGGCTATGAGGGCGTGCCGGAGCGCTGGCAATATGAAATGGCCTGAGGCCGGAACCAGGATAGCATCATGCCCCTAGCTGTATTTTCGACTTCCGGCGGCGAGCGGCTGCTGGGCAAGGTTTTTGGCGACCGGATCATCGGCCTCGCCGAGGCCGCACCTGAGCTGCCGCGCGATGTGAAGGCTTTTCTCGCGGCCGGCGCTGCGGCGCGTGAGCGCTTCCATGCGGTCAGGATAGAGGATGGCCGTCCCCTCGCGCTCTCCGGTCTGTGCCTGCATGCGCCAATCCCCGACCCGGAAAAATTCCTGGGCATCGGCATGAATTATGCCGATCACAGCCAGGAAGCCGAAGCGCTCGGGCTGGAAAAGCCGCAATCGCAGAAATGGTTCAACAAGCAGGTCTCCTGCATAACCGGTCCTCATGACGACATCGTCAAGCCGGTGGTGTCGGATGATCTCGACTACGAGGTCGAACTGGCCGTGGTCATCGGCAAGGCCTGCCGCAATGTCGCGCGCGAGGAAGCCCGCTCCGTCATCGGCGGCTATATGATTGTCAACGATGTCTCGGTGCGCGACTGGCAGTTCCGCTCGCCCACGGTGACGCTGGGCAAGTCGTTCGACACCCACGGTCCTACCGGTCCCTGGCTGACGCTGGACGACGAAATCGCCGATCCGCACGACCTGGAGCTGCGCACCTTCGTCAATGGCGACCTGCGCCAGCAGGGCAATACGCGGCACCTGATCTACGACATCTACGACCAGATCGCCTATCTCAGCCAGGTCATGACCCTCAAGCCGGGGGACATTCTCGCCACCGGTACGCCGGCCGGGGTCGGCATCGCCTTCGATCCGCCGAAATTCCTGAGGCCCGGCGACGTGGTGCGCCTCGAAATCGCGGGCCTGGGACAGATCGAGAACCGCGTGGTCGCGGCTCGAACCGCACACATGGAGGGAATGTCATGACAAGCGCCGCTCAGAAACTCATCATGATCACCGGTGTCAGCACCGGGTTCGGCAAGGCCTTCTCCGCCGCTGCGATTGCCGCCGGACACCGGGTCGTCGGCACGGTCCGCAGTGAGGCGGCCGGGAGCGTTTTCGAAGCCTCCGGCGAGGGCCGTGCTTTTGCAAGAATGCTGGACATCACCGACTATGACGCGATTGCGCCGACCGTTGCGGAAATCGAAGCCGAGATCGGCCCGATCGATGTCCTCATCAACAATGCCGGCTATGGCCATGAGGGCCTGTTCGAAGAATCTGCGTTGGACGAGCTTCGCCGTCAGTTCGAAGTCAATGTGTTCGGCACGGTCGCCGTCACCAAGGCGGTGCTGCCTTATATGCGCGCCCGGCGCCGCGGCCACATCATTACGGTGACCTCCATTGGCGGCCTCGTCACCTTTCCCGGCCTGTCCTTCTATCACGGCAGCAAATTTGCCCTGGAAGGCATTTTCGAATCGCTTGCCCAGGAAGTCCGCGGGCTGGGAATCGCCGTCACCAATGTGGCGCCGGGCGCTTTCCGCACCGATTGGGCCGGCCGGTCGATGATCCGAAGCGAGCGGATGATCGGCGACTATGACCAATTGTTCGAACCGATCCGCCAGGCGCGCCTGGACCGTAGCGGCCGTCAGCAGGGCGATCCGGAAAAGGCCGCACAGGCCGTGCTGAAGGCCATAGGCGCCGAGCCGCCCCCGCTTCACCTGCTGCTGGGCCAGGATGCCGTTCCAGGTGTTCGCCAGAAGCTCGCTGCGCTCGGCAACGAGATCGACGCCTGGGAGGCGGTGTCCCTGTCGGTGTCGTTCGACGACTGAGAGGACAGGCGCTCTTCTCAGGGCTCCTGCCGGGACAGGGCGAAGGGCACGCAGATGCTCTTGCCGCTGCGCGGATCCGTGATCAGGTCGGCATGCACGCCAAAGGCGTCGCTGAGAATTTCCGGTGTCAGCACCATGTCGGGTTGTCCGGTGGCGATGATCCGGCCGGCGTAAAGCGCGCCCGGCCGGGTTATGACGGATGCTCTTTCTGGCTGATCGATCGATTAGGGTGTCGGCGTGGAGCAGAGCCGTCCGTCGCGCCGGCAGCGCGAGGGGACTGGAGGCGCCGCCTTGAGCTGCTGTTCGCCATCACGCCCGCATTCGCCGCCGCCGGCGCCGGCAGTGGAGCCGGCGGCCGGAGCTTTGTCGGCACGGACTTCCCCGAGATGCCGCAGGATGGCGAGGGGCCGGAGCGCGCGGTGATCCTGGCCGATTTCGGACTGGAAGCCGAAGCAGTCATCGTCCGGGGGCCGCGTGCCGATTGGATTGTGCGGGAAAAGACGCGGCAACTCGGCCTCGTCCTCAATAGCGGTGCGGCCCAGTATGAGCAGGTGCCCAGCTATTTCGGCATTTCCGGGTTCACACCAAGGCCTGGAGCGCTTCATGGAACAGGCCGCCAGGGACAATTCGGCGCTCTATGGCCTGGCTACCATAATCCTTGCGCTGGTGACCGGATGGCTGGGCGGCATTCTTTTTAAGCGGTAGGGCTGAAAGCTCGTGTCACATGGCGGGATTGTCGAAGCCGCCGCCTTAAGCCGCGGCTTGCGCATCAGACGGATGAAAATCGGAGGCCGCTATGCCATGATGCGCTCGAAGGGATACGGCTGTTCGGCTTGATCCTGCAGGCATCCCATCCGGGGGAAAACGATGCATATACTGATCCTTGGCGCGGCCGGCATGATCGGCCGCAAGCTCGCCGAGCGGCTGGCGGCGGACGGCGCGCTCAACGGAAACACCATCGAAACGATGACGCTGGCCGATATCATGCTTCCCCCGTCGCCGGCGAACCATGGTGGCAAGCTGGTCGCCCGCGTCGGCGATCTGTCCTCTCCGGGGGATGCCGCAAGGCTGGTGGAAAGTCGTCCTGACGTGATCTTTCATCTGGCGGCGGTGGTGTCCGGCGAGGCCGAAGCCGATTTTGACAAAGGCTATCGCGTCAACCTCGACGGCAGCCGGGCCTTGTTCGAGGCCATTCGTCTTGAGGCAGCCAGGCAGCCCTATTTCCCGCGCCTCGTCTTTTGTTCGTCACTGGCCGTGTTCGGCCCGCCATTTGCCTCCCCGATCGGCGATGAGTTCCTCACGGCCCCGCTCACCAGCTACGGCACGCAGAAGGCGATCACCGAATTGCTGCTGGCCGATTACAGCCGGCGCGGCATCTTCGATGGCATCGGCATCCGCCTGCCCACCATCTGCATTCGCCCCGGCCGGCCCAATGCGGCCGCCTCGGGATTCTTTTCCAATATCCTGCGCGAGCCGCTGGCGGGCCGGGAAGCCGTTTTGCCGGTGGATGAGAGCGTGCGCCATTGGTTTGCCAGCCCGCGGGCGGCGGTGCAGTTTCTGGTGCACGGCGCCGGCATCGATCTTTCCGGCCTGGGCGCGCGCCGCAATCTCATCATGCCGGGGTTGTCCGCCACCGTCGCCGATCAGATCGCCGCGCTGGAACAGCTCGCCGGTACCGGGGCGAGCCGGCTCATCCGCCGTGAGCCGGATGAGCGCATCGCCCGTATCGTTGGTGGGTGGGCGTTCGACTATGCGCCCGATCTCGCCCTGTCGCTGGGGTTCCGGGCGGAAAGCACCTTCCGGGAAATCATCGCGGCCTATATTGAGGACGAACTCGGAGGGGAATTTCCGTGAGCAAGATCGCATTGGTGACCGGCGCGGGGACGGGCGTGGGCAAGGCCATTGCCCGGGCGCTGATCGAGGCCGGCTTTGCCGTGGCCATGACCGGCCGCCGGGCCGAAGTGCTCGATATGGCGGCGGCCGAGCTGGGCGGCGAAACCTTCGTCCATCCGGCCGATATCGGCCTTGCCGAGCAGGTAGATGGCCTGTTCGAGGCGGTGGTCGCCCGCTTTGGCCGGCTCGATCTGCTGGTCAACAATGCCGGCATGTCGGCTCCCGCCGTGCCGATCGACGAGCTCGATATCGCCATCTGGCACCAGGTGGTCGCGGCCAATCTGACCGGGGCGTTCCTGTGTACCCGCGCCGCCTTCCGCCAGATGAAGGGGCAAGCTCCGCAAGGTGGGCGCATCATCAACAACGGCTCGATATCGGCCACCACGCCGCGCCCGCATTCGGCGCCCTACACGGCCACCAAGCATGCCATCACCGGGCTGACCAAATCTTCGGCGCTCGACGGGCGCCCGTTCAATATCGCCTGCGGCCAGATCGACATCGGCAATGCCGGAACGGCGATGACCAGCAGGATGAGCCAGGGGGTCCTGCAGGCCGATGGCTCCATGGCAGTCGAGCCGACCATCGACGCGGCCCTGATCGGCAAGGCGGTTGCCGACATGGCCGGCCTGCCGCTCGAGGCCAATGTGCTGACCATGACGCTGATGGCCACGCAAATGCCCTTTGTCGGCCGCGGCTAGCAGCGCCGTTCCCGCGCCCGGGCTGGCGCCCATCCCCAATTCCGACTATGCCCAGGCCAATCGCAGGAGCATGCCATGACCGCAAAGCATTTTGACCTCAGCAACCACATCTGCCTGATTACCGGCTCCAGCCAGGGGATCGGCCTGGCGCTGGCCCGGGGGCTCGCCGGATACGGCGCCCGCGTCGTGCTCAATGGCCGCGACCCCGGCAAGCTGGCCGATGCGCGCGACCAATTGCGCGCCGACGGCATAGAGGTCGAGATGGCCGCCTTCGACGTCACAAGGCGGGACGATGTCGCCGCCGGGGTGGACGGGATCGAAGCCGGCCTGGGGCCAATCGATATCCTCATCAACAATGCGGGCATGCAGTTCCGCACGCCGCTGGAAGATTATCCCGCCGATCGCTGGGAGCAGCTTTTGGCCACCAATGTGTCCAGCGTCTTCTACACAAGCCAGGCCGTGGCCCGGCACATGATCGGCCGCGGGCGCGGCCGCATCGTCAACATCGCCTCGGTGCAGGCCGAGCTGGCGCGCCCGGGAATCGCGCCCTATACCGCCACCAAGGGCGCGGTGCGCAATCTCACGCGCGGCATGTGCACCGACTGGGCCAAATATGGCCTGCAGATCAACGCCATCGCGCCGGGCTACTTCAAGACCCCGCTCAATCAGGCGCTGGTCGACAGCGCCGAATTTTCCGGCTGGCTCGAAAAACGCACCCCCGCCGGCCGCTGGGGCGATGTGGAGGAACTGGTCGGTGCGGCCGTTTTCCTCTCCTCGGACGCCGCCAGCTTCGTCAATGGCCATACGCTCTATGTCGATGGCGGCATTACGGTTTCTCTTTGAGGCAATGATCGGTCCGAAAAATCTTGCGATCTGGGTCGATCTGGATAAAGGTCCGCCCGATTCTGCATGGAGGGGGCGATGTATCGCGTCTGGAGTTATATCTCCGATTATTCGCTGCTGCTGATCAGCGGGGCGCTGATCGCGCTGGTCTGGGCCAATGTCGATCCGCAAAGCTACCATGCGCTGGTGCATTTCGTGCTCTGGAGCGGCGGCCCCGTAGGAGTGCTGGAAAGCCATGATGGCGTCGTCCAGCGGGTGATGACGCTGCATTTCCTGTTCAATGACGTGCTGATGGCCTTCTTCTTCGCCATTGCCGCCAAGGAAGTGTGGGAAGGCATTATTCTGCGCGATGGCGCCCTGCGCGGGCGCAAGGCGCTCACGCCCCTGATCGCCACGCTGGGCGGCATGGCCGGGCCGGTCGTCGTCTATCTGGGCCTGGCGCTGGCCCTCGGCGTCCTGGGCGACGTGCATCGCGGCTGGGCCATTCCCACCGCGACCGACATCGCCTTTTCCTATCTGGTGGGCCGGGTGATCTTCGGCGCCCGCCATCCCGCTATCGGCTTCCTGCTGCTTCTGGCCATTGCCGACGATGCCGGCGGGCTGGCCATCCTTGCGATTTTCTATCCCAGCGGCGAGGTGGCGCCGGCCTGGCTGCTGCTCTCGCTGGTCGCGGCGCTGGCCGTTTACTTCCTTGCCAATGTACTGCCCCGCCGGCTCGACCGGGGCGACCAGCAGCGTCCCCATTCCACCTGGATGCGCAAAACGCTGGGCTTCTGGCCCTGGGCGCTGGCGGGCGCCGCGAGCTGGTATGGCTTCCAAATGGCGGGGCTGCATCCGGCGCTGGGGCTGTTGCCCATCGTGCCGACCATCCCCCATGCCGAGCGTGAATTCGGCATTTTCGCCGAGGAGGAGCGCTACCAGACCGATCTGCTCAACACCCTGGAGCACGCCCTCAAGGCGCCAGTGCAGTTCGTGCTCTTCGGCTTCGGCCTGCTCAATGCGGGGGTGGAGTTCTCGGCCATTTCCGAGCCGACCTGGCTGGTGCTTTTCGCCCTTATCCTGGGCAAGCCGCTGGGCATCACCTTTTTCGGCTGGATTGCGGCCTATCCGATGCGGCTGGGGTTGCCCGATGGCATGGCGCTGCGCGATCTGCCGGTGGTGGGCTTCGTTTCCGCCATCGGCTTCACTGTCGCGCTTTTCGTCGCCTCGGTCGCCTTCCCGGCCGGTCCGGTGCAGGATGCGGCCAAGATGGGCGCCCTGTTCAGCCTGGGCAGCGCCATTATCGCCATCGCCGCCGGACGGGTCTTCAGGGTCAGCCGCAGCGTCGCTCCTCCGGGTGATTGAACGAAGCGGGGCTTCGCGCTGTTATCTCCTCCACGGCAAAGAGAGGAGATTCCCATGAAGATCGTGACCAGTCTCAGTTTCCAGGGACAGTGCCGGGAGGCGTTCGAATTTTATGCGCGCATCCTGGGCGGAACCATCACCGCCAGCTTTCCCTATGGAGATGGCGCGCCCGACCCGAAATATCGCGACTGGCTGATGCATTGCTGGCTGGAAGTGGGCGACCAGGCGCTGATGGGCGCCGACATGGATGAGGGCTGGGCGCCCAATATCGCCAGGCCCAAGAACGGGTTCGACGTGACCCTGCACACCGGCGACAAGAACGAGGCGCAGCGCTGGTTCGACCAGCTCGCCGAGGGCGGCAAGGTCGCCATGGCGTTCGGCGAGACCTTCTGGTCGCCCGGCTTCGGCTCGCTGATCGACAGATTCGGCATTCCCTGGATGATCAGCACCAACCCGCCACAGGGCTGGACACCGTCTCAGGCGCAATAAAGGCCGTAAAGCGTTTCGAGCAGGCGGCGCACCTCATCGGAGGCGAGGGAATAGCGCACCTGCTGGCCTTCGCGCCGGGTGCTCACCAGCCCCCAGGCGCGCAATTTCGACAGATGCTGGGACAGCGGCGACTGCCCCAGCGCCACCCGTTCGGCCAGCTCGCCCACATTGAGCTCCCGATCCAGCAGATGGCACAGGATCAGCAGGCGCTTGGGATTGGCCATGGCGACGAGCAGCTGCGCCGCCCTGTCGGCATTTTCCGCCATTTTGCCCGGATCCATCTTGAACATATTAGTAGTCTCGTATATACGAATATTTGTAAGTTAACTATCGCCCCATTGCGGGCGGTTTGCAAGGAGGCCGCCATGCCGGTCAATCTCGGTTCGCTCGATCGCCTGATCCGTCTCGTCGCCGGCGTCGTGCTCGTCATCGTGCCCTTCATTCCCGGCCTGGTGCTGGCGCCGGTGCTGCAATGGGGCCTGCCGGTCATCGGCGTGGTGCTGATCGCCACCGCTTTCCTGCGCTTCTGCCCGATCTACCGGGTCTTGGGGCTTTCCACCAACAAGGCGCGCTGATGTTTTCCTTTTTCAAGCGCGGGGATAAATCCATGAATATTCGCAAGGTCAGCAGCGACTTCTCCGTCACTGGCCAGATCGGCACCAACGATCTTAAGGCCATTGCCGAGGCCGGGTATAAATCCATTCTCTGCGCCCGTCCCGACGGCGAGGAGCCCGGCCAGCCCGGTTTCGCCGAACTGGCCGAGGCGGCTCGCGCCGTGGGGCTGGAGGCGGTGCATATCCCCGTCTCGGGCATGGTGGGGGAGGGGCAGATCATCCGCTTCCACCAGGCCTGGGACAGCCTGCCCCGGCCCATGCTGGGCTATTGCCGCTCGGGGGCCCGTGCCGCTACGCTCCACGCCACGCTGGGCCGCTGAGCGGACCCGATATAGCTGAGGAGCGCGCCGTGACCCATGTCGTCTGCGTTCATTGCAACGCCGTCAACCGCATTCCCGACGAGCCGCAGGCGGCGTCGGGAAAATGCGGCAAGTGCGGCGCGGCGCTTTTCGATGGCCAGCCGGCCGACCTGGCCGCGCCCAGCCTCGAAAAGCAGATCGCCCGCACCGATATTCCGGTGCTGGTCGATGTGTGGGCGCCTTGGTGCGGCCCTTGCCGGGTGATGGGGCCGCAATTTGCCGAAGCCGCCGGGCGGGCCGAGCCGGCCATGCGTTTCGTCAAGCTCAACTCCGACGATAATCAGGATTGGTCGGCCCGCGCCGGCATTCGCGGCATTCCCACCATGATCCTTTTTTCCGGTGGCAAGGAAAAGGGCCGGGTTTCCGGCGCCATGTCGAGCGGGGATATCCTGGCCTGGGCACGCAACCTCATTGGGGGCTGAGGCTCACTCGACCTCGTCCTTGACCGCCTCCATCGACACATGCGTGGAGGTATGGGCGACATGGGGCAGGGCGGAAATCTTCTCGCCCAGCACCTCCCGATAGGCCGAAATATCCTTGGTGCGCACCTTGAGCAGATAATCGAAGCTCGAGGCGATCATATGGACCTGCTCCACCTCGGGCAGCAGGCGCACCGCCTTGTTGAAGGCATCGAGCGCCGCCTTGCGCGTATCGCTGAGGCGCACTTCCACGAAAGCGACATGGGGCAGGCCGAGCCGGCGGGGATCGAGCACGGCGCGATAGCCCAATATATAGCCCGCCTGCTCCAGCCGCTTCATGCGCGCCTGGCAGGGAGTCTTGGACAGGTTTACCCGCCGGCTGAGTTCGGCAACGCTGATGCGGCCATTTTGCGCCAATTCGTCCAGAATGCGCCGGTCTATCTGGTCGAGTTGGCTGTTTTCAATCTGTTTCATGGTCGATACGCCTGCCAAACCCTGAAAGATCATACCATGAATGCGGCGCCCGGGGATAGATTGGGTGAAAGGCCTGTCGCGGCTCTGGCACTCTGAGGCGGTTTTGCTGCAAAGGATACCCAGATGACGCCGCTTTCCGCCCCGTCCGCCCGCCGGGCAATGCACGCCTGCCTTTATGCCGACGAGGGCGAACTCGTGCACGGCCTCATCGCCCAGGCCGGGCTCGATGCCCCGGCGCGCCGGGCGATTTCGGCCAGCGCCGCCAAGTTGGTGCAGGCGGTGCGTGGGGGCGCGAAACCGGGGCTTATGGAGAGCTTCCTCGCCGAATACGGCCTCGACAGCGAGGAGGGGCTGGCGCTGATGTCACTGGCCGAGGCGCTGCTGCGGGTGCCCGACAGCGAGACGGTGGATGCGCTGATCCACGACAAGGTTGGCGGCGCCGACTGGGCCGGCCATTTCGGCGCCTCGCCCAGCCCGCTGGTCAATTTTTCCTCTTGGGCGCTGAACCTGACCGCCGAAGTGCTGGGCGACCCCGAAATCGGGCCGAAAACCGCGCTGCGCCGGGCCATTGCCCGGCTGGGCGAGCCGGTGATCCGCACCGCCGTGGGCCAGGCCATGCGGCTGATGGGCAGCCAGTTCGTCTTCGGCCGCACCATCGAGGAGGCGGTGGATCACGCCCGCAAAACCGAGGCGCTGGGCTATCGCTATTCCTATGATATGCTGGGCGAAGCGGCTCGCACCGGGGCCGACGCGGCGCGCTATTTCGACGCCTATCTGGGCGCCATCCGCACCCTCTCGCGCCATTGCACCAAGGGCTCTGTGCGCGACAATCCGGGCATTTCGGTCAAGCTAAGCGCCCTGCATCCGCGCTATGAAGCGGCCCAGCGCGAGCGGGTGATGACCGAACTGGTCGCGGCCACGCGCAAGCTGGCGCTGGCGGCGGCCGAAGCCGATATGGGCTTTAATATCGACGCCGAGGAGGCGGATCGCCTGGATCTGTCGCTCGATGTGATCGAAGCGGTGCTGGCCACGCCCGAGCTGGCCGGCTGGGACGGGTTTGGCGTCGTGGTGCAGGCCTATGGCAAGCGCGTGCTGCCGCTGATCGACTGGCTCGAAGCAACCGCCGAAAGCCTTGGGCGACGCATCATGGTGCGGCTGGTCAAGGGCGCCTATTGGGATGCCGAGATCAAGCGGGCCCAGGTGCAGGGCCTGCCCGGCTATCCGGTCTATACCCGCAAGGCGGCGACCGATGCCAGCTATATAGCGGCGACAAAAAAACTCTTTGCTGCCAAGGCCATATATCCCCAGTTCGCCACCCACAACGCCCATACCGCAGCCGCCGTGCTGCATCTGGCGGCAGGGGCGGGGCGCGGCATGGACAGCTTCGAGTTCCAGCGCCTGCATGGCATGGGCGAGCAATTGCACGAGGTGCTGCGGCGCGATCATGGCGCCACCACCCGCATTTACGCGCCGGTCGGGGCGCATCAGGACCTGCTCGCCTATCTGGTGCGGCGGTTGCTTGAAAACGGCGCCAATGGCTCCTTCGTCTACCAGATTGCCGACGCCGATATTCCGGCTGAAAAAGTGGCCGAGGATCCCATCGGCAAGCTGCTGGCGCTGGGCGACGCCCTCACCAATCCCGCCATTTCCGCGCCGGCCGAAATCTTTGGAAAGCGCCGCAACTCCAAGGGCTTGGACCTGACGGATCCGATCCGGTTCGGCGCCATGGCGGCGGCGCGCGAGGCCTTCAGGACGCATCGCTGGCAGGTGGGGCAAGGCCAGGAGATTACCAATCCGGCCGAGCCCGATGATCTGGTGGGCAGCGTGGCCGAGGCGACGCCGGCGCAGGTCGCCCAAGCTATTGCGGCGGCGCGAGCATCCGGCTGGAGTGGCAAGCCGGCCGGCCTGCGGGCGGAGGCGCTGCGGCGGGCGGCGGATCTCTATGAGGAGCATGGGGCCGAGCTTTATGCCCTATTGGCGCGCGAGGCCGGAAAGACCTGGCTGGATGCGGTGGCCGAATTGCGCGAAGCCGTTGATTTCCTGCGCTATTATGCGGGGGAGGCGGAGGGGCTGACGGCGCCGCCGCGCGGGGTTTTCGCCTGCATTTCGCCCTGGAATTTCCCCCTCGCCATCTTCACCGGCCAGCTGGCGGCGGCGCTGGCGGCGGGCAATGCGGTGGTGGCCAAACCGGCGCCGCAAACGCCGCTGGTGGCCCATCGTGCGGTGCAATTGCTGCATGCGGCGGGGGTGGAAGAGGCGTCACTTCAGCTTGTCTTTGGGGGCGTTGCGGTTGGCGGACTGTTAACATCGAGCACAGCACTTGATGGCATTTCATTCACCGGTTCGCTGCAAACGGCACGGCGCATCGAAAGCGCCATGGCCGAGCATTTTCCACCCAACGCTCCCCTCATCGCCGAGACGGGGGGCCTGAATGCCATGATCGTCGATACCACCGCCCTGCCCGAGCAGGCGGTGCGCGATATCCTGGCCTCGGCCTTCCAGTCGGCGGGGCAGCGTTGCTCGGCGTTGCGCATTCTGTATGTGCAGGAGGAGGCGGCCGAGCGGACCATCGACATGCTCAAGGGCGCCATGGACGAATTGCGCCTGGGCGATCCCTGGGACCTGGCCACCGATATCGGCCCGATCATCGATGGCGTGGCGCGGGAGAAGATCGACGCCTATGTCGCGGCGCGCCGGGACCGGGTGATCCACCAGCTCGCGGCGCCGGAGCGGGGCAATTTCATTGCGCCGACCTTGTTGCGGGTGTCGGGCATTGCCGAACTGCCCGAGGAAATCTTCGGGCCGGTGCTGCATGTGGCCAGCTTCAGGGCCGACGAGATCGAGGCGGTGATCGGCGCCGTCAATGCGGCGGGCTACGGGCTCACCTTCGGGCTTCACACCCGCCTTGCCTCGCGGGTGAAGCTGGTGGAGCGGGCGGTGCGCGCCGGCAATATCTATGTCAACCGCAACCAGATCGGCGCCGTGGTCGGCTCGCAGCCCTTCGGCGGCGAAGGGCTTTCGGGCACCGGCCCCAAGGCCGGCGGGCCGCATTACCTGCCGCGCTTCACCCGGGGCGGGGCGCCGGCGCAGCAGGGCGTGCTGGACCTGCCGGGCCCGACGGGGGAAACCAATCGCCTCCAAGTCGCCCCGCGCGGCACGCTGCTCTGCCTGGGACCGGAGGACGCAGACCGGGAGGGCCAGGCCGCCATGGCCCGCGCCACGGGCTGCGCGCCGCTGGCGGCAGGGCTGGATCTCGACCATCTGGCCACGGGCGCCGGTTTCGACGCGGTGGCCTGGTTCGGCGACGCCGAGGGGCTGCGCGCCATCCGCCGGGCGCTGAGCCGGCGCGACGGGCCCATCCTGCCGCTTTTGTCGGGGCCGGACGAAGCGGGGCGCTTGCAGCTCGAGCGCCATGTCTGCATCGACACCACCGCCTCGGGGGGCAATGCCGCGCTGATGGCGGCGACGCTTTAGCCCCTTCCCCGACAGGGGAGGGCTTGCATGAAGCAGGCAAAGCCGGGCATTGCTGATGGCATGCCGGCTTTGCAGCCTTTCGAGGATATGATTGACATGAACTCCCTTCTCGCCACCCGCATGGCCAATCTGCGCGCCCGCATGCGGCAAACCGGCACCGACCTGGTGGTGCTGGGCCCGTCCAGCCATATGATGTGGCTGGCCGCGCTCTCGCCCCATGGCGATGAGCGTCCGGTGCTGCTTATGGTGAGCCGCGATTTCGCCGGTTTCCTGATGCCGGCGCTCAATGTCGACAGCGCCCGCCAGCATACCGATTTGCCCTTCTTCCCCTGGGCCGATGCCGATGGCCCGGCGGCGGCGCTGGAGAGCCTGCTGGCCGCGACCGGGATCGACCGCAACGCCCCCTCCATCGTGCTCGATGAAACCATGCGGGCCGATTTCGCCCTGCTGGTGCTGGACGCGCTGCCCGGCGCGCGCCGGCGCTTCACCGGCGACACGGTGAGCTATCTCCGCTCGCGCAAGGATGAGGGGGAATATGAGGCGCTCAAGGCCTCGGCCCTGCTCAACGACCGCGCCATGGCCGCCGGCTTTGCCGCGCTGCGCGAGGGCATCACCGAGCTGGAGGTGGCGCAGGTGATCGGCGATTTCTACAAGGCTAACGGCGCCAGCACCGAATTCTGCTCGGTCTGCTTCGGGGCCAATGGCGCCTTTCCCCATCACCATACCGGCCGGACGCGGCTGGAACGCGGCGCGGCGGTGCTGATCGATACCGGGGGGCGGCTCGGCGGCTATCTCTCGGACATGACGCGGGTGGGCTCTTTCGGCCCGGCCCCGGAGGGCTTCGCCGATCTGCACGCCATTCTCGACCGGGCGGTGGAAGCGGCCATCGCCGCGGCGGTGCCGGGGGCGCGCGCCAGCGCGGTGGACAAGGCAGCGCGCGACGTCATCGCCCAGGCCGGCTATGGCCCCAATTTCCTCCACCGCACCGGGCATGGCATGGGCATCGACATCCACGAGCCGCCCTATATCACCGCCACCAGCGACACGGTGCTGGACGAGGGCATGGTGTTTTCCATCGAGCCGGGAATCTACCTCGCCGGCCGCCTCGGGCTGCGGCTCGAGGAGATCGTCATCATCCGCAACGGGGCGGCCGAAGTGCTTTCGGAAATGCCGCGGCAGGCGGTCGTGGCGGGATAGGCGCCCCGCTTCCTTGCGGGCGCGCGCGGCGGCCGGGCTGGCCGATGGGGGAATTCGTTTGGCCACAGGATGTTGGCGGGGCGAAGCGTGGCAGGACTTGCCCCATTAGACAAGGGTCGACTTTGCCGATCTGTAAAATTGTTGCCTTGGCGCGGCATGTCCCCTTTGCCATGATGGATCAAGAAGATGTTCGGTTCAGCCCCTCTGGGGCGCCCACCGGAAC
>NZ_JAUCDN010000046.1:0-15108 GCF_034675085.1 Devosia sp. | reverse complement strand
ACGGGTCGGTCTATTCCCTCCCTTCTGTCGAAAAAGAAAAGGCCCCTGACTTGCTATCCCGCGAGGATCAGTCAGAGGCCTCCGATCAAACCCCAGCGCAAGGCGGTGAAGCCCGTCCGGGAGGTGGTACATGATAATAGCGTGACGCCATTCTCATGGGTCGCTCGGGGGTGCCGGGCGACCTTGGGGGCGGTTATTGGCCGGTGCCAGGGAACGATTTGCAGCGTCTCCCCCTGGGGTTCGACACCCCCCGCCTCCACCACCTTCTAGCGGAATCTGACGATTCCGTCAAACCGGCTCGCTACGCGGGCCGGTTATTCCGTTGTCCTGGAACTCTATGCCGTGCGCGCTCAGCGCCGCGACCATAGCAGTCAGGTTGTTCCCAATGGGCGTTCTGCGCCCCTTCTCAAAGTCCCGCACCGTGGACAGCGACACCTTCGCGGCTTCGGCAAGCTCCGCCTGCGATAGGTCCAGCCAACCACGCGCGGCGCGGCATTGTTCTGGCGTCATGCAATGACACGTAGCGACCTAAAGTTTTTCTGTCAACCCCAACGAAAAGTGTTGACCTCTGCCATTTCCAACTTTATGACTGAGGTCAACGATAATCGTTGGCCCGGAAATGACGCAACACTTTCTCCTAACATCGGCTGCAAGGACGCTCTCGCTAGCGACCGTTGCCCGCATGTCGGATGAAGAGGCGCACGAAACATTCCGTCATATCCGTTGGGCCGAGAACAATGGTGAGGCCGTGTGCCCCCGTTGTGGTAGCGTTGAGTGCTACACGTTCAAAGCCCGCAAAATTTGGAAGTGCAAGGGCTGCAATCATCAGTTCTCGGTCACGTCCGGTACGATCTTCGCCAACCGCAAGTTGGCTATCCGCGATTACCTGCTGGCTATTGCTATCTTCGTAAACGGTGCCAAGGGCTACGCCGCGCTCCACCTGAGCCGGGACCTCAACGTTCAGTACAAGACGGCGTTCGTTCTCGCTCACAAGCTCCGCGAGGCTCTTGAGGCTGAGCAGAACGCTACCGAAACGCTCAGCGGTCACGTCGCCGTGGACGGCGCCTACTTCGGCGGCCACGTCCGCCCCGCCAACCGCAAAGAGGACCGTGTTGACCGCCGCCTTGCCCGCAATCAGACCGGCAAGCGCATGGTGGTGGTCGCGGCCCGCGAGCGCCATGGCAACACGCTCACCCAGGTATTCAAGCGCGAAGGCGACGGCGTTGCGTTCGTAGCCAGCCGCATCAGCCCGGACGCTACGGTCTATGCCGACGAAGCCGCGCATTGGGACGTGCTACACGCCAAGTTCCTGACCAAGCGCATCAACCATCAGGAAAGCTATTCGGAAGCTGGCGTTCATACCAACCAGGCCGAGAGCTTCTTCTCACGCCTCCGTCGCGCCGAGATTGGTACTCACCACCATATCAGCGGCAAGTACCTACACGCCTACGCCGCCGAAATGGCTTGGCGCGAAGACAATCGCAAGGTCAGCAACGGCGGCCAGTACCTTGCCACGACGCGCGCCGCGCTGGCGCACCCGGTTAGCCGTAACTGGGCTGGCTACTGGCAGCGCTAACCAATCCCCAAAAATTCCTGTCAAGGTATCTTTTCAAAGCTGAGGCTTTTGTTAAGGTAGCATTAATGCCCGGGGAGCGAGAATCCCTTGACAACAGGGGAGAATATTATTACAGGGCGCTCGCCTTGATGTTGCCATCAGGCAACACTATTTTCCCTATTGACACGCAGGAACACTACTGTCGCAAAAGCGTTTGCGTAGTGTCCTAACTTGCGTTTTGTAGCTTGTGCACCCTGGATGGGCCGGGTTGCGCAGAAAGGAGAGGTACATGTCCGCTGAAGTCGAACGACTCCGGAACCGCTTTGACGGCCTCTTCGCTGAAGAAGGCCTCACGAATATCAAGTTCTTCGTCCGCAAGGGCGATAGCATGACGGCTAAGGACTTTGTTCGGGAACTCAATGCGATTCAGGACGTCATCTCAGAAGGTGATTTTGAGATTGTAGATTCTATAGACAGCGCTGCAAAAGTGCGTAGATTCGACGATCCCTACTAATCAAAATCGAATCCCAAGTGAGGAGAAGGAGGGCTAGTCCCTCCTTTTTTGTATGGCGCTTCTTGATCCAGTTCATGCAGTCTTGTCCGAGTATCACCGTCGCTACGATATGCGTCAGGTGGAGATACGCATAGATTTGCTACGCCCAATATTTGAAGACATGGGTTATGTGGATAAGATTTATTGGGAACGATTCTTCTTTAAATCCAAGTATATAATCGCCCAGATCAAAACATATTTGCAAGACATGGGTCCCTACAAGGGGGTTGGTAGTTATGCGAGAATTCAGTTCTCCGAGAACTTGAACTATTGCTGGACCAGGTTTGCAATATGCAAAGAGATGTATCATTGCATCCTTGACGCTCAGCCAGGGTCCAGAATCACAAATACCGGCGACTTACTGACGCTGTCGGAATACCTAACCGACGATCTGCTGAGCGAGTTAGCCGACGAAGCTGATAAATTCGCTCCGTTTGAAACTGAAAAGCTTGCAGAAATCATGGCGATCGAAACCTTGATCCCCATAGAGCTAAGGCGACACCTTGCCGATGCGCTGGACGGCGGCTTAGTGACCCCTCACCAAATTGCTCTCCGTTATAGAATTCCGGAAGAGTATGTCGGCATTTCTATGAGCGCGGGCTATTTCTCGGCTGTAATCCGTGGACGTGACGGGAAGCTAGTCGATCTCAGTTAGCTTCCACACCACCACATTGCTCACCTTGCCCGCCCGCTCAACGCCCGCGCCCCGCTTCGCCTGCATGGTAAGCGCCTGCACGATCCTTAGCGCTACAGCCGTACGCAAATAGCGGTCGTTGCCGTCCAGCCCTTTGTGCTGTATCACCCATGCTGCAAGCTCCCGCGTATTCATCGGGCCGCTGGCGAGCGCCTGCTTGCACAACGTAGCAAGCTCCCGCCTTCTGAACAGCGCGTTGACGTTCATATAGGCTGGCTGGCCGTTCTCGCGCGGCGCTTCAAACAAGATCATCGTGGCTTGAACATGCGCCAGGTCTTTCCGAGCGCGGGCTATGTCGCGCTCAGCCTTGGCAATGAATGCCTCTAGCTGGCTGGCCTTGGTTCTGAGGGTGTTGATGACTTGTGGCGTATCACTCATGCCCGAATGATACCCCACCGAATATCGTTGACCTAGACGATTCTAGGTGTGACTGCTACATAATACCGGGTAGTCGAGCCCCGCCATGGCGGTAAAAAGCTGGCGCACCATGGCGGCCTCGTTGCGCAGCGGGATCAGCACCGAATAGACCGGCAGTTCCTCGTCGGGCGGGCGCCGGGCCGGCTTCGGGCGCAGCCGAGGCGAGGCAACCGCCGCCAGGCGGATCGCCGCCGGAGCCAGAAGCAGGATGAAGCTGAAGGGCAACAACCAGAGCGGGGCCAGATAGGGCGCGGCCAGAAGCAGGACCACCAGCAGACACACGCCCGCCATGAAGCCCCAGCGCGCGCCGCGCGTCAGTTCCAGTTGCGCGCAGGCATAGGGCCAGTGTCGCGCCAGATTTTGTCGCGCGGTGGCGATAAGGGCGGGCGAGGCGGCCTCGGTCAGATAATCGCGCAGCGCCTGCTCGGGCACGAAGCACAACATGCGCCGCAGATGGGGCGTCTGCGCTAGCCGGTGGCGCAGGCGGATGATGCCGAGAAAATCCGGTGCGGCAAAGGCGATCTCCCGGTCGAGCAATTGCACCCGGAACAGGCGCACCTCGGCCAGCGCCTCCAGCCGCGTTGGTTCCACCCTGCCCCGCAGATTACGCGGCACCCGCTCGAAAAAGCCGTAACCGGCCCAGCGTGCGGCGCGCTCCATCACCAGGCTGGGATGAAGATCAAGGGCCGTGGCGCAATAAAGCAGCACGTCGACTTCGCTGGCGAGCGCCCGCTCGAGCAGATCAAGCGCCTGGGCATCGTCTGGTCCGACATCGGAAAGGATCGCCTTGAGCAGCGCCACCGCATCGGACATGGCCCCGCCCTAGCGCAAAAGCGGCCGCAGGCCGGACAAGAACACCACGAGCAGGCGGCGCCGGACACGGCACTGCCTGCTCGTGGCAAAGAAAAAAGCTGCAGACTCCAACATGCGCCGCCCTTTTTCGCGTCGATCGAATTGCATCTTGCGATGCGCCCGATCGGCCCCAAGCGAAGAAAGGGCGGGAGTGTCTCCTTGCACAAGTCGGGATAAAGCCGTCTGCAGCAAGTTCAGTGTGCCGGACCGGGAAACTGGCCATCCGCTCGCGCCCGCAGCGGGCCCTTGCGTGCGGATCACCCTTTTCCCCGCATCGGCGAAAATCATCTCGTCCCGACGGCTATAATCTTTCCTTTCCTGGCGTCTACCGCCTCGGTCCTGAAACCGAAGGCCGTCGTCAGCGTCCCCATTCAACTGGAGTGCCCCAACTCCGAAATCGATGCCGGATAGTGAAGAATCTCTTTCCCTTTTGCAAGTCGATGCGTGTTCTGGTTGCGCCATCGGGGAAATACAGCCGCCACAGAGGCGACTGTATACAATAATACCCTGACCGGATCAGGTCTCGACGTCGAATTGATGCGGGTTGAAGTGATAGGCAGCGGAGCAAAATTCGCACACCACTTCGATTTCGCCATCAACCGCCATTTCGGCCCGATCCTCGGCCGTAAAGCTGGTGACCAGCATGGCCTCGATCCGCTCGGCCGAGCAGGTGCAGCGCTCGACCATGGCCAGCGGCTGGAACACCCGCACCCCGGTTTCGTGATAGAGGCGGAACAGCATCCGTTCGGGGCTGAGCTCGGGATCGACCAGTTCCAGATCATCCAGCGTGGCGAGCAGGGCCCGGGCCTCGGTCCAACCATCGCTGATATGCTCGTCTGCCGCCCCGCCATCGCCCGGCAGGTCGGGGCGACTGCCCATGCCGTGCTCGGGCAGGTGCTGGATCAGCACGCCGCCGGCGCGCCAGTGCGGGCGATGATCGCCCTTCTGGGTAAACTCGGCGACCGCCAGGCGCACCTGCGTGGGAATCTGCTCGGACTGCATGAAATAATCATGCGCCACATCCTCCAGCGAATGGCCGTCCAGCGCCACGATGCCCTGATAGCGCTCGGTATGAGCGCCCTGATCGATGGTCATGGCCAAATGCCCCTTGCCGAGCAGGTCGGCGGGGCTGGTGCGTCCGGTTTCGGCGGCCTTGACCAGCGCATCGTGGTCGAAGCGCGCATAGCCGCGCAGACCGTCCGGCGCATCAAAATCGACTACCAGGAGATTGACCGGACCGTCGGTCTGGGTCTGGAGGATGAAACGCCCCTCGAATTTGAGCGAGGAGCCGATCAGCGCGGCCAGTGCCACCGCCTCGCCGAGCAGGCGCGCCACCGGTGCGGGATAGGCATGGCGGTTGAGGATCGTGTCGAGCGCATCGCCCAGCCGCACGCTGCGGCCGCGGGTATCGAGCTTGTCGAGGGTAAAGGGGACGACGCTGTCATCGCCGCTTTCCGGCCGGTCGAGCCCGAGGGCGCTCATCAGGTTCTGGCTCATGGTCGTCGTTTCCGTGGTCATCTGGTCATCTGGCTTTCGATCTGCCGGGCCGCGCCGCAAAAGCAGATACCCCATGGCGGTTTTGCCACCACGGGGTCCGCTGCTCAATCCGGTCACAATCGGGGTTAGATGGAATCCACCCCGAAGGCCCAGCACAAAATGGCTTTCTGGGCATGAAGGCGGTTTTCGGCCTCGTCAAACACCACCGATTGCGGCCCGTCGATCACCGCGTCGGTGACCTCGTCGCCGCGATGGGCGGGCAGGCAGTGCATGAAGAGGGCGTCCTTGGCCGCCAGGCCCATCAGATGGGTATTGACCTGATAGGGTTTCAAGACCCGGCGCCGCTCGGCGGCGTCGACATCGCCCATGGACACCCAGGTATCGGTGATGACGAGGTCTGCGCCCTCGACGGCCGCCTCGGGGTCCTCGATCAGCCGCACCTGCCTGCCGGCGCGGCGGATATCGTCCATCAAATCCTTTTCTGGGCTGTATTCCTCGGGCGTGGCGATGGTGAGCTCGCATTCGAACAGCTCGGCCGCATTGACCCAGGAATGCAGCACATTATTGCTGTCGCCGACCCAGGCCACCTTGGCGCCCCTGATGGAGCCGCGATGCTCCTCGAAGGTGAGCAGATCGGCCATGATCTGGCAGGGATGAGCCCGGCGGGTCAGGCCGTTGATGACCGGCACGCTCGCCGCCTCGGCCAATTCGAGCAGGTCGGCATGGGAGAGGATGCGGATCATGATGGCGTCGACATAGCGGCTCATCACCCGGGCGGTGTCGGCCAGGGTTTCCTCGCGCGAAAGCTGCATTTCCTGGCCGGACAGCATCAGGGTTTCGCCGCCCAGTTGGCGCATGCCGACGTCGAAGGAGACGCGGGTGCGGGTGGACTGGCGCTCGAAGATCATCGCCAGGACCTTGTCCTTGAGCAGTTGCGGCCGCTCGCCGGCGGCGAGGCGCGCCTTCAGTGCCGCCGCCATGTCGAGCATGCCGCGCAGTTCGCTATGGGTGAAATCGTCGATAGAAAGAAAATGCCTTGGGGTGCCGGTCGTCATGGGCCGGTCTCCTTTAGTGACGCTTTGACGTATGACCGCCGATCCTTTGCAGCGGCGTGGTTTGCCCTTCTCATGGGAGAAGGCCTGGGGCCGGCCATGCGCCGCCCCTTCTGCCCTCCTCATTGCGGAGGGAACAAACCCCTTCGTCGCCGCCGGCGCAGGCTGAACCTTATCATTTCATTCCGCCACGGCCGAAGCCGTCTCTTCGGCGGCGATGGCATCGAACGCCGCGCCGAGCCGGGCCATGGCATCCTCGATATCGGCCTCGGACACGATCAGCGGCGGGATGAGCCGCAAGACGTTGTCCCCCGCGCCGATGGCGAGCATCTTGTGGTCATCGCGCAGCCGCGCCACGAAATCGCGCACAGGCGGGGTGATCTTGATGCCGGCCAAAAGGCCCTTGCCGCGCAATTCGAGCACCTGGTCGGGATATTTCTGCGCCAATTGCTGCAAATGCCAGAACAGGCGCTGGCCCATCTGGTTGGCGTGGTCGAGAAAGCCGGGCGCCAGGATGCGATCGAGAACGGCATTGCCCACGGTCGTCGCCAGCGGATTGCCGCCATAGGTCGAGCCATGCGTGCCCGGCGCCATGGAATCGGCGACATCGCCGCGAGCCAGGCACGCGCCCAGCGGAAAACCGCCGCCAATCGCCTTGGCGACGGTGACGATATCGGGGGTGATGCCCGACCATTCGAAAGCGAAGAAGCGCCCGGTGCGGCCATAACCGCATTGCACCTCATCGAGCACGAGCAGCATGTCGTTCTCGTCGCAGATGGCGCGCAGCCCCTGCATGAATTCATTGCTCATGGCGGTAACGCCGCCTTCGCCCTGCACCGGCTCGATCAGGATGGCGCAGGTCTGCGGGCCGATGGCCTCCCGCACGGCATGGAGGTCGCCCGGCGGCACGTGCTTGAAGCCCGCAAGGGCCGGCCCGAAGCCTTCGAGGTAGGCCGGGTTGCCGCCGGCGGCGATGGTGCCCAGCGTGCGGCCATGGAAGGAGCCGGTGAAAGCCAGGATCTCATAGCGATCCGGCTGGCCCTTGGCCCAGAAATAATGCCGCGCCGTCTTGATGGCGCATTCGAGCGCCTCGGCCCCCGAATTGGTGAAGAACACCTTGTCGGCAAAGGTAGCGTCCACCAGGCGCTGGCCCAGCCGCTCCTGCTCGGGAATGGTGAAAACATTGGAGGTGTGCCACACCCTGTCGGCCGCTGCCTTGAGCGCACCCACGATGTGCGGATCGCCATGCCCCAGGGCATTGACGGCGATACCGGCCTGGAAGTCGAGATATTCTCGGCCATGCTGGTCATACAGGCGCATGCCCTCGCCCCGCTCGAAAGCGAGTTCGGACCGGGCATAGGTGCCGTATAGCGCAGACATGGGAGACTTCCTTCAAAATGGGAAACAGGCATTTCGCTGGCCAAGCGTGACAAGAAGGCCACAAAAACCAAAAACGCGCCCGTTGCGCAGCGCGTTTCGTGGACAAAATCTGGCCGGTTTTATGCGGCAAGTCAATGATCTCGCGCGCAAGTGGCTGATTTGACTCGCAGTTTGTTAAGCCAATTTTAACCAGTGAATTTTCGGGGAAAGTTCGCCCCGACTCTTGATCCCGATTCACCCCATGGCGTAATCTGCCTGTCATTGGGAACACGATATCTCGTGTGGCGGACCCATCCAACATACGACGCCTAGCGTTCAGGGCTGCCTTGGTCTTTTCCGGCGGCGCAATGAAGGATTCTGTTTTGACGATGGTTGCAGGAGCACAAGCGGCGGGCTGGACTGACGAGCGCGTCGAGACCTTGAAAAAACTCTGGATGGAAGGGCTCAGCGCCAGCCAGATCGCCGGCGCTTTGGGCGAAGGGGTGACCCGCAACGCCGTGATCGGCAAGGTGCATCGCCTCAAGCTCTCGGCCCGCGCCAAGCCGGCCAATTCCACTCCCCGTCCGCGCCCAGCCGCCCGGCCCGCGCCGCGGCGCGTCGCCAGCCCGGCTCCGGGTCTGGGCACGATGGGTTCGGCGAGCGCCGCCAAGCTGCGCGCTGCTGCGCCCCGTCCGCAGACCATAGGCGCCACGGCGCTGGCCCAGTCGCCCGAAATGGAAGCCGAGCTTTATGTGGCTCCGGCGGCCGAGCTCTTCATTCCCGAAGACAAGCGCCTCAACCTGCTCCAGCTCAACGAGCACACCTGCAAGTGGCCGATCGGCGACCCGCTGAGCAAGGATTTCTATTTCTGCGGCCAGCACAGCCTGGACACCGGCCCCTATTGCGAATTCCATTCGCGTCGCGCCTACCACCAGGTGGACAAGAAGAAGCGCTGAGCGCTTCAAGACCGGAATTGAAAAAGGGCGCCTCGGGCGCCCCTTTTTTCATCCGCCCGGTTCAGTTCACCCGGTCATTCCGGCGCAGGTTCCACCCTAAACGCCCTACGGCAGCAGGACTTCCACCCGCATCCCTTCGCCCGGCTTGCTCTTGATGCTCAGCAGCCCCCGATGGCGGTGGACGATATGCTTGACGATGGCCAGGCCGAGGCCCGTCCCCTTCTTCTTGCGGCTGGCATCGGCATCGATCCGGTAGAAGCGCTCGGTCAGGCGCGGCACGTGTTCGGGTTCCACGCCCGGACCGTGATCGATGACGGTTATCAGGTGCTGGAAGCCGGCGCGGCTGGCCCGGGCCAGCTTCACCTCGACGAATTTGCCGGCGGCGCCATATTTGACGGCATTGTCGATCAGGTTTTCGAACACCTCATAAAGCTGGCCCCGATCCCCCATCGTCGTGTTCGGCCCCTCGGGCAGATCGAGGCGGATTTCAACACCGGCCGCCACCGCCTGCGTCGTCAGGCCCTCGCGCACCTCCCGCAGCAATCCCCCCAGGTCGATGCTGCCGGTGGGGCGCACATGCTGGTGCATTTCGATGCGCGAAAGGCTGAGCAGGTCATCGACCAGCCGGCTCATGCGGTCGGCCTGGCCGCGCATGATGTGGAGGAATTTCTCGCGCGCCGCCGCATCCCTGGCCGCCGGGCCCAGAAGCGTGTCGATGAAACCCAGAAGCGAGGCCAGCGGCGTGCGCAGCTCATGGCTGGCATTGGCGATGAAATCGCTGCGCAGGGCCTCGACGCGCTTGAGCTCGGTGAGGCTCTGGAAGGTAACGACGAGCTGGCGGTCCTCATCGCCCAGCCAATCGCGGCCGGGGCGGCGCAGGGGCGAGACCACTACCCGGTCCCAGGTTTCGGACGGCACGGTTTCGTGCAGTTCCACCGCCCGCGTCTCCGCGCCGCGCATGGCCAGGTCGATGGCCTGCACCAGTTCCGGATTGCGCAGGAAGAAGGTGATCGGCCGGCCCGGGACGAGCGTTGGAAACTGCCGGCTGGCTGCCGCATTGGCATGCACCACGGCGCTGCGCCTGTCGAGCACGAGGCAGGGGTCGGCCAGGGCATCGGCAAAGGCAAAGACCGCCGCCTCCTCGTCGGGCGCCGGCAGGCTGGGGGCAGCCTCGATCCTGCGCCCCCGCATGCTGCCGACGGGCAGAAGCGCCAGCCCCAGAAGCGCCAGCACGAAGCCGGCCAGCGCTCCGCCGGGCTTGAGTTCGCCCACCAGCACCAAAGCGAGGAAAACCACGAAAATGCCGGCGAGCCAGCCTGCCCGCGCGACGAGGCGGGCCAGGGCGCTGCGCCAGCTGGCTCGGTCCGGCTCGGAATAAGGCTCGTCCATCATGTCTTTCTATAAAAGCGGCCGATCACCGCCCCTTGCATGCAGGGGCGGGTTCATAGCACGGTGAAGATGACAACGGAGAGACAGCAGTGACCGACCTCCTCGACGACTTCGACATCGACAATCCCCGCCTGCCCAAGGCGATCCGGAAAAACGCCATGACCTCGGGCGGCTATCCCTATGAAGATAAGCTCGAGCGGTCCAAGTATGAAGCCCATATGTATGGGTTGCAAAAGCAACTCGTGCGCCTGCAGGACCACGTTGCCCGTACCGGCGAGCGCATCATGCTGGTGTTCGAAGGGCGCGACGCCGCCGGCAAGGGCGGTACCATCAAGACCTATCTGGAAAACCTCAATCCCCGCTACAACCTGATCGCGGCGCTGCCCAAGCCCAACGACCGCGAGCGCACGCAATGGTATTTCCAGCGCTATGTCGATTGGCTTCCCGCTGCGGGGGAAACGGTGCTGTTCGATCGCTCCTGGTACAACAGGGCGGGGGTGGAGCCGGTCATGGGCTTTTGCACCCCGGAGCAGACCGAAGCCTTTCTCGATGAGGCGCCGGAATTCGAAAAGCGCCTCACCAATGATGGCATCAGGCTGTTCAAGTTCTGGCTCTCCATCGGTCAGGAGATGCAGCTCAAGCGCTTTCACGACCGGCGACACGACCCGCTCAAGGTGTGGAAGCTCTCGCCGGTCGACCTGGCGGCGCTCGGCAAATGGGACGCCTATTCGGCCGCCGGCGAGGCGATGCTGCGCCGCACCGATACCGCCCATGCGCCCTGGACAGTGATCCGCGCCAATGACAAGCGCCGCGCCCGCATCGCCGTCATCCAGACGGTGCTGAACGGCATCGACTATGCCGACAGGGACGAAAAGGCCATTGGCGAGATCAACCCGCAGATCCGCCTCAGCGCGCCCGCATTCCTGGCGCTCTCAGGCGAGGAGTGAGGCGGTTCAGCCCACCACTTCGTTGACGGTCTGCTTCACCCCGATCTCGAACAGGCTGTCGAGATGGGTGGCGACGGTTTCGGCAAAGCTCTGGTTTTCGGCCAGGTCGGTGCCGAAGACCTCTCCAAGGCCCGACAGCCCGATATAGAGCGCCTCGGCATCGTCCCCGGCATCGGCGGCGATGGCCTGCATGCGCAGCGCCAGGGGATCGCGCACGTCGATATTGTCGCCCTTTTCGTCGATGCCGATGACATAGCGCATCCAGGCCGCGACCCCCAGGCCCAGCCGCTCGAAGCCCTGGCCGGCCGCAAGGCGCTCGCGAATGGTGGCAAGCAGGCGCTGGGGCAGCTTCTGGCTGCCATCCATGGCGATCTGCCAGGTGCGATGCTTGAGCGCAGGATTGCGGAACCGGTCCAGCAACTGATCGCGATAGGCGCCCAGATCGACGCCCGGCATATCGAGGGTCGGCATCACCTCCTGGGTCATCAGGCCATGGATGAGGCGCACGAAATCCTCGTCGCCCATCACGTCCGAAATATATTCATAGCCCGCCAGATAGCCGAGATAGGCCATGGTGGAGTGGCTGCCATTGAGCATGCGCAGCTTCATGCGCTCGAAGGGCTCCACATCCTCCACCAATTGCGCCCCGGCTTTTTCGAAGGCCGGGCGGCCGGCGGGAAAATCGTCCTCGATCACCCATTGGGTGAAGGGCTCGGTCATGATCGGCCAGGCATCCTCGGCCCCGATCAGCCCCGCCACCGTTTCCCGATCGGCGTCGGTGGTGGAGGGCACGATGCGGTCGACCATGGTGCCGGGAAAGGCCACCCCTTCGACATAATCGCCAAGCGCCGCCTCGCGCAGGCGGGCGAAACGGGTGACGATGCGCTTCACCGTCGCGCCATTGGAGGGGAGATTGTCGCAGCTCATCACCGTGAAGGGCGCAATACCGGCGGCGCGACGGCGCGCCAATGCCTCGACCAGCATGCCCGGCGCCGAACGGGGCGCAGCGGGATTGGCCAGATCATGGGCGATGTCTGGATGACGCTCGTCCAGTTCGCCGGTTGCCGGATCGTGGCAATAGCCCTTTTCGGTCACGGTGAGCGAAACGATGCGGATGGCCGGGCTGGCCATCAGTGCCAGCAAGTCCTCGCGCTCACTATTGGCGTCGAGCACCTTGAGAATCGAGCCAATGACGCGCGGATGGGTGCCCTCGGCGTCGCGCACGGCCACGGTGTAGAGCCCATCCTGGGGCTCGAGCGCTTCCTTGGTGTCGGGCCGGCGCAGGCTGGCCCCGATGATGGCCCAGCTGGGATCGTCCTTGAGCAGATCATCGACATAGACGGCCATATGCGCGCGGTGAAAGGCGCCGATGCCCAGATGCACGATGCCGGGCGTAATGCGGCTGCGGTCATAGGCGGGCAGGACGACACCCCGGAGGGCCTGGGCGAGAAGGGAGGCGCTGAGGCGCGTCATCGGAAACTCCGGTTCGAAAATCGGGGGCACCATAGAATCTTCCACTCTTGTATGGAAGATAGGAGCTTGCGGCATGCCTGCCATTACCGGCATAAACCGGCAGCAGCAAGGGAGGGCATGTTTTGGCTCACAAGCGCGTGGTCAGCATCGGGGAATGCATGATCGAAATGAGCGGGGGCGAGGACCGGGCCTATCGGCTGGGCTATGCCGGGGACACGCTCAACACCGCCTGGTACATGCGGGCCCTGCTCGGCCAGGACTGGACGGTCGATTATTTCACCGGCCTGGGGGACGACCGCTATTCGGGCGATATCCGCGCCTTTCTCGAAGAGAACGATATCGGCACCGATCATATCCTTTCCGTGCCCAATCGCCGCCCCGGCCTTTACCTGATCCATCAGGAAAAGGGCGACCGGCACTTCACCTATTGGCGCGACACCTCCGCAGCCAAGCTGCTGGCCGACGACAAGGCGGCGCTGGCAAAGGCGGTGAAAGACGCCGACCTGGTCTATTTTTCCGGCATCACCCTGGCCATCCTGGCCCCGCGGGCGCGCGGCAGGCTGCTCGCAGCCATTGTCGAGGCGCGCGACAAGGGCGCCCGCATCGTCTTCGACACCAATATCAGGCCCGCCCTCTGGTCGAGCCCGCGCATCATGACCGCCGTGCTCACGGCCGCCGCCATGGTGTGCGACGTGGTCATGCCCACCCATGGCGACGAGGCCCCGCTTTTCGGCGACAAGTCGATCGAGGCCACCGCCGAGCGCTATCTGGAACTGGGTGTCGAGGAAGTGGTGGTCAAGGATGGGGCCAATGAAGCGCTGATCGCCACCGCCACGGAACAGGTGCGCGTCGCCCCGCCGCCCGGCGCCAAGGTCGTCGATGCCACGGGGGCCGGCGACAGCTTCAACGGCGCCTATCTCTCGGCGCGTCTTGCCGGCAAATCGCTGCGGGAGGCCGCAGAGGCCGCCCACCGAACCGCCGGCATCGTCATCGGGCACAAGGGCGCGCTGGTCGATCCGAAACTGCTTTCGGCCTAAAAGACCCGGTCTCCCTGCGCTTCCATATAAGCCAGTTCCTCGGGTGTGCTGACGCGTCCAAGGGCCTTGTTGCGGAAGGGAAAGCGCCCGAAACGGGCGACCGTGTCGCGATGCGCGCGCATGAAATCGAGCGAGCCTGCATCGCCCAGCGCCGTGAAGAGACGCACGCCCTCGTTCTGAACGGGCAGGGATTCGGCATGCATATAGGGCATGTAGAAAAAGGCGGCGCGCTCCGGCGCAACCTGCTTGTCAGCCCCGGCAGCAACCGCCTCCTGCGCCAGCGCCAGCGCCATGCCGTCCTGGGCGAAGGCGCGGGGCGAGCCGCGATGCAATTGCCGGCTGAACTGGTCGAGCACGACGATCTCGGCCAGGCGCCCCTCGGCTGTCCCGCGCCAGCCCCAGGCTTCGCCGCGCGCCACCGCCTCATGGGTCTGGGCAAAGGCTTCCGCCAGGGCGCGATCGAAAGCGGCATCGCCACCGAACCAGTCGTCCCGACCGTGATCGAGAAACCAGAAGCGAATGACGTCATCGGCGCTGCGCATGGCATGTCCTTTCCTTGCTGCCTCATGTTTTCGGCCATTGCCGCAGCCAGGTCAAACCCGGCGCGGCAATTTGGCGCCGCGCCTTTCCCTCGCCCCGCTTTGGTGCTCGAATGGGGCTTCCCGAAAGCCAAGGAGCGTTTGAATGACCAAGATCATGTACACTGCCCGCGCCACCTCCACCGGGGGGCGATCCGGCCATGGGGCGACCGATGATGGCGTGCTCGACGTCACCCTCACCACGCCCAAATCCATGGGCGGCGACGGGGCGCTGGGCACCAATCCCGAGCAATTGTTCGCGGTCGGCTATTCAGCCTGTTTCCTGGGGGCCATGAAGGCGGCGGCGCGCAAGAGCGGCGACACCATTCCCGAGGATGCCCGCGTCACCGCCGAGGTGAGCTTCAAGGACCGCGAGGATGGCGAGGGGTTCTGGATCGAGGCGGCGCTCAAGGCCCATATTCCGGGTATGGACAAGGCCAAGGCCGAAGACATCATCAAGCGCGCCCATATCATCTGCCCCTATAGCGAAGTCAGCCGCAGGGGATTCGACGTCACGCTTGCGGTCGAATAACCCCGTCTCGAAATGAAAACGCCGGGACCTTCGCCCCGGCGTCTCCGCGTCAGGCCACCAGCCCCCGGGTCAGTTCCAGCGCCTGGCGCTCGAACAGCCGGCGATAAATGCCGCCATCGAGCCGGATGAGGCTGTCATGGGTGCCCTCCTCGACAATGCGCCCCCTGTCAAAGACCAGCAACCGGTCCAGCGCCCGCACGGTGGAGAGCCGATGGGC
>NZ_JAUCDN010000045.1:0-15234 GCF_034675085.1 Devosia sp. | reverse complement strand
CTCGCCATTGAGCCACCACGTCAACCGGAGCGCAAACGCGAAGGCGGAGGGGCTATCGAGAGAAGTGACCCCATTTCCACCATATAGGCGGGTGTCGTAGAGGGGGGGAGGGGCGTCCATCTTTGGTCATATTCCATCCTGGCTACAACAGCCTGAAAATTCAAAACTCGATCAGGTCACCGTGCTGACGGCAATCCATCTCCATAAGGCGAAATCCACATCATGCACGCGCGCAACGATTTTGTCGTGCTGCATATCCCACGCGAGCGATCCCGAGGACATTCGACTGCTGCTGGATCGCGGTGCGGACGCCACGATACGCGACAAGGGCGGCAAGCGCCCAATCGATCCCGTGTCGCGCCCTCAAAAAGAAATCCGCTCCATCCTGAAAATAGCTGGAAAAGAGGGAGGAAAGGTATGGATGGAATTTGAATAAAGACCCTCCAGCGTCATTTTCTCGTTGCCGCAGCAATCGCCGGCCGGCTCGGCCTTTGGCTGGTCGCGGGTTACATCAGCCTTCGATCCGCGCGAAATCGACCTCTATGTTCACGCGGCAGTTTCCAAGTCCCGCTGCATCGATCACAGCCTGCGACACACCTCTTGCCGTGATATTGACGCCGACCGTGATGGCAACGGCACGCGGGCTGGTCAGGCGGGCATCATAGGCGACGCCGACATCGACCATTGCGGTCGGTCCCGGCCGGCCGGCGCGCGGCCCCGCGCCGGAAAAATGGTTGTCGCCGATCTTGGTCCAGCGGATTGCTGCGGCAGCGCCTCCCATGCGGATTTTGTCGGGATGGAATGCGCCGCTCCAAGTCATCCGGCGGGCGAAAACCATCTGCTCGGCGAGGCCCGCCAGCATCGGTTCCAGCATGGTGGGGCATTGCGAAACCGCTTGCCGCCGAATCGTGCCGCGCCACTCACCGTCTTCGGGCGCGATCGCCTCGAACAGTTCGAGCGGACACTGGCCGTCGCCGCCAGCCGCAAAGTCGATCTCCTCTAGGCTCAAGGGTGACCAGATATAGCTCCCCTCATATTCGACCAGGGTGAGCGTACCGCCGGTGCTTGGCGGCGCAACCCCCAGCACCAGGCCGGCCTCCTCGGCGGTAACCGAACTCAAGGCGCAACGGCAGCCTTCGGCGCCACATTGCGCCACGACGAGTTTCTCATAAGACTGCGCCGAAACAGCCGGCGACAGAATAGTCAGAAGCGCGACGATCCATTTCCTCATGATTTGCTCCAGCCCGGAACAATGGCGCCCAGAGCATCGCCGCTGGCGGGCGGGACAAAAGGCTTGCCGCCGAAACGGTCATCGTCTGCGGGCGCGTAGGCGAGGCTGGGCAGGATCACAGCCAGCGCCGCGAGCGCTGCCGGCTCGGGCTGGCCGGGGATGCAGAGCGGCCCGGCGGCGCTTTCGGCGCAGACGCCATTGCTCTCAAACCAGCGGATGGGGTTCAGCAGCAGCACGGGATTGCCGTTCGGCCCGAGAAAGGTCGCCGTGGGACGATTGGCCTTCGCGCCGCCGGCCGTTTCGTAGAGGAACGGCGCGTCCGAGGACCAGCCTGCCGGCAAGGTGAAGGCGAGGTCGATCGGATCGGCAATGGCGCAGGGCTGCGGCCCCGCGCAAATATGGGCCCGTTCGTCTGGCTGGTCCTCGCCGCCTGGGCTGAGGAGTCCGGACCGCGGAATGGTGAAGGCGTTGGGGCCCTGTGCAGTGATATCCACGCGCCCGGCAAAAACGTCATTGCCCGCTTCGCCCAGCACGTCATAGGCGCCAGGCAGGAACTGCTCCGTCACCGGGCCGGTGACAGCTTCCTGCATCGCCCAGGCTTCGGGCGGCAGATTCTGTCCCGGCAGCGGCGTTGCCGACCAGGAGATCGCCAGTTCCAGCCCACCGGTATCGATCTGGAAGGTGGCGGCGACGAGCGCGCCCAAGTCTTGGTCTTCGGGCAGAACCGCATCAGCGGCGAGGACCTCGATCGGGCGGGTTGCAACTATCTCCGTATCGGCCAGCTTGTAGCGCAGTTCGTATCGGCCGGGCTCATCCGGCATGGTGAGCAGAACCGGATTGTTGTCCCGTACATAGGCATAGGTCAGGTAGCTATCGCTGCCGGGAATAGCGAGCTGGATATTGTCATAGTCGGCGTCCGGCCCCACCCAGCCGATGGCGACTTCGCTGCCCGCCAGCACCCTATCCGGCGCAGTCATCGATACTGTTTCCTCCGTCACCACGATGGGCCGTGTGGCGATGACGAACTGGTCGCGGAACTTGTAGCGCAACTCGTAGTCGCCGGGCTCGCCGGGCATGAGCAACTCGGCCGGGTTGCCATCCGCCACATAGACATAGGTCCAGCGTTCGCCGTCGCCGGGCAGGCCGATCTCGATCGTGTCCAATTCAGCCGCCGGACCGGTCCAGGCGATCCGCGCAACCTGCCCAGCCTGCGCCGTTTCGGGCGCATCGAGCGTGGCTTCCGGCAGCGGTTCCTGCGCTATATAGGGCCGCACCAGCATCAGCACGCCGTCCTTGATGCCGGACGACCAACCCTCGGAAAGATCGTAAGCGCTGTAGTCCATCTCGGACGATGCGCCATAGGCGAAGCACCGCGCCTCGGCGACGAAAAGGCTGCCCGCCGGCTCATAGCGCCAGGCCGCGCATTGTGCGTCGCCCGTGCAAATGGCAGCGCATTGCGGCGCCGTGCCATCGGCGGGGAAGTCGAACGGCGCCACAGCGCTTTCCGGGGCGCCCGTGGTCTGGCCGGTGGGCGCCAGTGCGATGCCGGGCATGTCGGGCGCGCCGGGGAAATAACTCCGCTGCGTCGGGGGCGTTGTCACCAGCGGTTCGGACGACGCCACGGTTTCCAGGAGGGCTTCAGCGAGGCCATCGGCATCGGCGGCATCGAAATATCGCCCGCCGGTCCCGGTCGCGAGGCACGAAACCTGCGCGCTTTCCGCCTGCGACAGGCCAAGCCCGATGACATGGGCGGTAAAGTTGAGGCCGGCCTGCTCCAGCTCATTGGCCAGCGCGCAGGGGTCGGCGTTGCAGGTTTCCAGCCCGTCGGTGACCAGGACGACCGTTGCAGCGTCTTCGGTATAGCGCAGCGCCTCCGCCGCCTGCCGGACCGCGTCGGACAGCGGCGTCTTGCCGAGGAAGCGCATGCCGTTCACCGCTTGCGAGATCGCGGCGCCCGTGCCAGGCGCCGGCGGCACGACAAGTTCGATGTCGCCGCAATTGCCCTTTTCGCGGTGGCCATAGGCAATCAGGCCGATTTCCTGATCCGCCGGAACCTGGGCGAGCACGTTGCCGACGGTATCGCGGGCAATCTCCAGCTTGGGCCGACCGTCTATCTGACCCCACATCGAGCCCGATCCGTCCATGACGATGATCGCACGGGGCGACTGCGCCATGGCCGGCGGTGCGCCCAGGCACAGAACAAAAAACAGGGCCAGAACGATCCATCTCATGCGGCAATCTCCTCCGGGTGGGAGGCGACACTAGCGGGTGGCCGCATCGGGGCGCATGTACCAGTTGGTATAGAGGCGGACGTCAGGCCAGCCCGGCCCTTGCGGCATACGCGGCGGCCTGCTCGTAGATCAACCCGGCATGAGTCAGCGGCATGGTGTGGCCGGCATCCTCGACAATGCGAAACCGGCCGGCGGGGAGCCTCGCGGCGACTTGCTCGACCGCCTGCCGGGAAACGGTGCGGCTCAAGGCGCCATGCAGCAGTTCCACCGGCGTTCCCACCTGGCTGCCCCAGTCGCTCCAGTCCACATTGGTCAGCAGCATATCCTGGCGGAAGCCGCGTGCCTCCTGCGCGGCGATAAAGCGATAGGTGCCGTCCAGGGCGGCGGCGTGGTGGGGCTGGCTCCAGGTTTCCCGATCGAAGTCGCAGCCGCTGAAAAATAGCTCCGGCAGGATGGACACTCCCTGCCGCTGCACCTGCGCCAGCCCGAGCGCGACCAGCATGTCCATCAGCTTGGGAACCCTTTGCGCAGCCCAGGCATGGATACGATGCGCCTTGGGCATGTCGGCGGTTTGCGACCATGACAGCATGGGGGGCGTCGCGGGGGCGGCCACGATGGCGGCAATCCGCTCCGGCGCAAGCCGCGCCAGCCAGAAGGCCACGAGCGTGCCGATGTCATGAGCGATCAGTACAGCCCGTTCCACGCCCTGTCGATCCATCATGAACAGGACATCCTGCGCCATCGCCTCGGCCTGATTATGCCCCGGCAATGGGTCCGTCCGGCCGTAGCCCGGCTTTTCCGCCGCCAGGACCCGCAGCCCGGCGGCGTCGGCAATGGCGCGCTCGGACAGGGTTTCTCCGATGCCGAACAGCGCGCCGTGAACCAGAACCACGGGCGCGCCATCGGACCGCCCAAAGCACCTGACGCCGATCGTGCGGTTGCCACGGCTTATGGTGGACAATTCAAGCCGGCTGTCGATGCTGCGCGACATTATCGGGGCCGGCTGCTGCAATTGGTTCCAGGCGGAAGCGGCAGCCGCCACCAGCGCCACCGCCTGCGCCTGCGCGCCCACGCCGAGCTTGCTCAGAATGGCCTTGATCTGCTGGCGAACTGTCCCCAGCGAACGGCCGTCGCGCATGGCTATGTCTTCGGCGCCCTGACCGGACATCATTGCGTCCAGGACTGCGCCTTCGCGCGCGGTCAGGCCAAAAGCCCGGCGCAAATTGTCCATAAGCCCGTCGGGCCAGGCCCAACTGACGACGGTGAGCAGATAGGCATCCTGCTCCGGCAACCGCCGGCCCGCCAGGACCAGCCGACGATTGTTCGACATATATCCGCCCAGCAGCATTGAGGCCTCGCGGCCGGCATGGCGGCAACGATCCGCAAAAGCGTCAAAGTCAGCCCGGGTCAGTCCCAATGCGCCGATAACGGCCCCCGGCCCGAGATCGAATTCCCGGCTCGCCTCCGGGTTTGCCGCCAGGATCAGCCCGCCCGGCGATAGCGCGAACGCCGCCGTGGCGAACGCATCGACGGCGGCCTCGATGGCGCATCTGCGCGCCAGGATCGAGCGGTTGAGCGCATGTCTTCCCGGCGTCAGGTAGCGTGCGGCAAGCATCGCCAAAGCATCGTCCTGATGCTCGAACCGATCCGCCAGCGCGCCTACAAGCTCATGGAACCCCGTCCCCGGATCGCCCTCACGGATCTGTTCGCGCAGGCCAAGAACTTCCGCCACCAGATCGACGGGTGGTTTCTCGCTATAGTCCGCTTGCCCCATGCAAACTCGATCCGATGACAGTTTCGCGCCGCAACTCAAGCCGAATTGCATTGTCGATGCAAGTATGTCGGCAGCGCCCAGTTCTAGGGGGAAACGTCAGCACGTGCCGTCGAGCCGCCTGGGCGCCAGCCGGCCGCCTTGTCCTTGATGGTGTTGAACTGCTTGGAAAGACTGGAGAGTTTGGCATCCCATTCGGGATTGGGGGTCTGTCCTTCGACGGTGCGGAAATAGACATCCATCATGCAGGCGATGGCGAATGGCTCGATCAGCGCCGCCTTGACCGCCCAGGCGAAGATCAGCGCGAAGACGAAGCCGCCGGCCGACCAGGCGCCAGGAACGAGCCAGACCAGGGCGGTAGCCGGCGCCAGCATCAGCAGGAAGACGAGAAAGGACAGCCCACAGACGATTAGCGTCAGCCAGGCGGCATTCTTGAGCATGGGCTTATAATTCTGCCCATAGAGCACCAGGGCCGTCCGCGCCGATGCCCAAGGATTGGTCGAGCCGGTGCGGATGGCATGCGCCAGGATCACCTCATCGACGAAGCCTACCGCGATATTGAGAAAGGCCCTCAGGAGGCCGGTCACCTGCTGCAGGCCGGGAATGGGCAGGATTGACGCGATGCCCTGCATCAGTCCAGTGACTGCGCGCAGAACGCCCTTCACCAACTGGTCGACGGCGAACAACAGGCTAGCCTCGCCGAAGCGCTGCTTGACCACCGCGGTCGCGTAGGCCAACTGCGGCTTGCCGCCGGGTATCTGCCGCCCGTCGAGCAGTTCGACCAGGACGGCGATATGGCCAGCCTTGACAATATAGAGGATATATTCGCGCAGGAAATAAAGTATGCCGGCCGTGAGGCCGAAGCCGATGGCGCCACCCCAGAAGACCGATCCGGCGCGGAAATCCTCGTCACCGAAGGCGCCGACGCCCCAGCCGATACCGGCGCCCGCGCCGGTGACGAGAACATAAGCCACAGCGATGCCGGCATAGATGGCGACCCGCAATAGGATGAAGGGCATGGTCCTGCCCATGAGCCCGAGCGAACGGGAAATGGAAAAATCCCACATTATCGGGCCTGCCGCAGTAAAGCGTTAAGGGGCTTGAGCATTTGGGACGTCTCCTTGATTGCGGGCTGAACGGGTGACATCCCAACGGCTAGGGCAATGCAACGATCTTCGCATGTCCAAAATGGTATAGGCAATCCAGATCGCTGACGCTCATTTACCAACGCAGTTCTGTCACTTAGGTCTGCAATTCTCGCTCATCCTGCAGCTATGATGATGGCGAGTGTTCGCAGAGCGCGGCCGGCGAGCGCTGCGTTCATGGCCAGCGGGGTGGACTGGCCCTTCCGGCTATCGCCACGATCCTGCTGAGTCTGCGGTTCGCTCCCCGGTAGCGTGCCGCGATCGACCTCAGCTCTCCGGCAACAGTTCGTTCAACATATCCACGGCGCCGATGAAGAAGCACTGTGCAGGATCGTAGCTCATCTCGTCGATGCGCCCCGTTTCGGCCGCTCGTTCGAACTCGTAGGCAATCTGGGTAACGGCCTCGCCTTGCATGGTCGTGAGGTGCTCCGGGAAGATTCCGAGCAGATCCGCTTCCGCGCCAATCTTACGCTCGATGTGCCCGCCCACCTCGGCGATGGTCCGCTCGTTCATGCCATCCCGCACCGGCCCCTGCGCATCGCCGGCGATGAAGCGCTCCACCTGCCGCCGTTGGTTGTCGAAATGCAGCTTGTCGAAGCCCTCGAATGCCTTTGCGTCCATCCCCTCAGCCTGCGCCAGCACCACTTGCCGCGCCCGCGAGACTGCCATGTCCGACCGGTACCAAAATGCGTCTCATTGTGGTCAGCTGCGTTTGCCGATAAACGGCAGCTTTTGGGAAATCACTGAGGTACCTTGAACGGCCGAAATGAGGGGCGCTAAACTGCCACCTATTTGGCCGTAGAAACTGAAATTTCCCAGCAATTACAGTGCCCACCTATATCGCAGCGGGTGCGCCAATAATTTTAAATATTTAGCTGGAAATCACCGTTTCAAGTCGAGCCGCTAAAATGGCCCTTTGAAACGGTTTTGGTAAATTGGATAGTATGTCGTGATCTAACGAAATTGCGGTTTTACCGGCGTGCAAAAGAGTGTTTAGGGCTGGGAAGACCCTCAAACAGCCGGTGGCAGAATTGCGAAACCGCATTTCCTGATCAGGTCCCCTCCAGCCGTTATGTTTGATTGCCGCCCGTCTTCTGGCTCAGGAAGTGGTGAGGCGGCGGGCCTAGGATGAAGGTTAACCCATTTCACCAGCCTTATAACGCCCTAACCGTCATTCTGCGTCGGTTGCGGCGCGGTCTACAGGATTGCAGTGAAATTAGGCTGCCGACGGCACAGTCGCGACGGGCACGAGTCCAGACTATCGAGGCTCGCAGGCGAAATTTTCAAAGGCGAGTCCGCGCTATTGGCTGCTGTAAGCAGCTCGTAGCTGGGAAACCAGTGCTCCCGTTTGACCTGAATCCCACGAGGGCTCAAGTGGCATTGATGTGACCGATTCGATCATTCGAAACAACCTGAGGCAGGTTATCCATCGCTCAATGGAGAGCTGAGGAACTAAGCGACTTGCCATCATCACAGCTTGAAAACTAACATAGTCAAGAAGTTGGCCCGGGGCGCGACTTGCTGTTCAAGTATCTTCACGACGACGCATTCCTGATCTTTTCGCGAGGCAACAAGCATCTCTACGAGGCTTGCCTATTGCAGATTCATGCCCGTTATTTCGAGACTGGCACGCAGTTCCCCACCCCACAGGAAATCGTCCACGTCATCTACGATGTGATGGCAACGAACCCCACCCTGCTTACGGATGAGGGCGAGCTGCAGTCCTTGCCCGATATCGTCTCGACGCGGCGTCGCCGCATCCGTTTCGTCGGGGACTCCAGCAGAGGAGGTGACAAGGCGCTCCGCCTCGCCTCTCATATCTACGCTCGCCTGGTCGACACGGGCTGGCTCGAGGAAGAGGAATACGGGTTGCGCATCACCGTCGACATGCCGATGGGTGCGCTGCTGGTGATGCAGCGCCTGGCAAGCCTGCAGAAGGATGTTAGACGACGGTTCGGCGGCCTGGTGGTCCAAATAAAGGTCAGCCTCGAGAACGCGGCCAAGTCCGCTGGCTCGCCTGATGCGCGGACTAAGAGCGATGCGTCGCAGGCCCTGGATGCAGCTCTCGAACATGTTGGCGACTTCACCAAGACGCTGCGGGCCATTCTCTCCGACCTGAGGCGCATCCGGAAATCGCTGCTCGAGGCTTCGAACCTGAGGGAGCGCATCGCGACCTATTTCGACCAGTTCATCGGCGAGCTCCTGCTGAGGGACTTCCAATCCATCCTCACCACCAACCATCCTTACAGGCACCGGGACAGGATCATCGAACTAGCCCGCGAGCTGTCGCTGGACCGGGGTGTCATGCTGGCCCTGGCCGAAGGCTACGTGACGAGCGGGATCTCGCCGACCTTGGACGATGGCTACCGCCAAGCCGCCCACAACCTCCTTTCCATCGAGACGACCTTCGAGACCATCGGCGAGATGTTCGAACGCGTGTCCCAGTTCCGTCGGGGTCTCGAGAGCAGGCTGCGCAACACTGTGCGATACGCCGAGCAAGGCGACAAAGGCCTCGTGGCACGATCGGAGGCCATCGTGCGACAGCTCGAAGGGCTGTTATCCGCTCAACCCGACCGGTACGAGACGGCCACTGTCCCTTCGCCCATCCAGAAGCGCAGCCAGCCACTTTCGGAGAAGCTTTTCCCGGCGCGGCGCCAGCCGCGGCAACCCATTCAGATATCGGCGCTAACCAAGCGCTCGCTCGATCCGCTGTATCTGATGCGCAAGAAGCTCAAGGGCGAATTTCTCGCGCGGATGAACCCCACCCCCGAGCGCGTGAAGGAATACCTCGGCGCCCTGCTCCCGGCGCCCGGAGCGATCGAGGCCAATGTAGTGGACATAGCTTCACTGGATGATTTCCTAGCCTTCGACGCCGCCCGCCGCATGGCGGTCACGGGCGCCGTCCCGGATGAATTCTCAGGCGTGTTCGAGATCAGGTTGAACGAGGACGCTCCGCCGCATGACGGCGAGTGGTTGCGTTGCACCAACTTCACGATCCTGAGGTTTTCGGAGAATTCCAGCTATGCTTTCTGAGTTCGTCGAGGTCGAGGCCAATTTCGGCGAGGAGAAGGGCGCCGACCTTCGTCGCGCCTGCCGATACCTGATCCGAAACCAATTCGTCTTCAATGGCCGCGGCCTTGCCAACATCTACGACACCCTGACCGACGCCAGGTTCCGGCGGGTAGTGGGCGAGTTCTTCGACTGCATCGGCTACTCGGTGCACTATGGATCGTCGGAAGATCAGTGGGTGGGCATCATGCCGACCGACGACGATGCTGGTGGCGGCCGACTGCGGTTGGACGAGACCATCGGCCTCTTGGTGGTCGCAGCGCAATGGCAATCGGACGTGGACAGGAGCGAGATCCAGGACCGCGCCGTGGTCCGCACGACATTCAACGTTCTCTACGAACGTTACAAGGACAGCATTCAGAAGGTCAGTAGCGCTGCTATCCAAAAGGCACGCTTCCTCGAGATTTTGCGTGAAATGGCAAGCCGGCATCTCGTCTTCATCGGCGAGGAGGACCGAGATTTGCAGGACCGCGAGATAGACATTCGCCCCATGATCAAGCTGGTCAGCGGCGACGACGTCTTGAGGCGGATCGAGAGTTATGCGCGGCAGGAGCTTGTGATGGCTAGCCCCACCCTGAGGGCCGAGCTCATGGACGGCATGCAGGGCGGCGAGTCAGAGGAGCAGACATCATGAGGCTGGCCCACATCGCCATGGTACGCTGGCACATGTTCGAGATCGAGGATATCCCGGTCGAGGGCGACATCGGTATTCTCGGCGAGAACCGCTCGGGCAAGTCGACCATTCTGGATCTGCTCCAGATCATCCTGACCGGTGCCAGCTCGACGTACTACCGCCTCAACTCGCCTGCCGGCGACAATGGCGGGGCGAAGAGCAAATCCCAGCGCACGGTCCGTGGCTATTGCCTGGGTCAGCTTGGGGAGAACGACTTCAAGCGCGAAGCCGGTCTGACCTATGTGTCGATGAGCTTCGTGGACCCTGAAGGCGTCCGGCCGCCCGTTACCATCGGTCTTGCGATCGAGGCCAGCCAGAGCGAGAGCGCCGAAATTGTCCTCGGCCGCTTCGTGGCCACCGGAGTGGCGCTCAAGACCTCCGACTTCCTGTCGGACCAGGGCGGCGCGCTCTATCCTCTCGAATGGGATGCCTTTCGGGCAGGGATGGCGGATCGGTTAGGGGCCCAGGGGTTCATTAACCATCGCGATCGCGCGCTCGATTTCGTTCGCGAGTACATGCGACGGCTCGTGCCAGGGATTTCAGCAGGCGAGAAACATGCCTCCGCCATGCTGAAGGCTCTGGTCAACGCCATGATCCTTCCGACCGGACTGTCCGCCACCCAATTCGTGCGCAACTTCATCTTGCCAGAGCAACCGATCCGCATCGCGGAACTCCGAAACTCGATCGAGACCTATCGAGGCGTCGACAAGGCCATTGCCGATATGAAGGCACGACTTGCGGAGCTCAAGGTCATTGAGGAACATATTCTGGCCTATCGCAACGCCGCGCTGCTGGAAGAACTTGAGGGCATGACGGTCAAGCGGGCCAAGTTCCTTGCATCTCTTTGCCGAAACCGAGAGATGAGGATCGAGGTTGCCGCTGCGCAGGAACGGCTGAAACTGCGAGCCGAGGACGTGGAAGACGTCTCTGAGAGGATCTCGGAGATCGAATCGATCATCAACGATACGGTGCATCGCATCGCGGCCAAGAAAATCCAGAGCGGCCTCGGGGACAAGGAGAAACTGGCCAGCTCTTTCGAGGCGCGTATCGTGGATCTCACCACTCAGCTTCGGCGGCGCATCGAGCTAGCCAAGAAGCTGGATGTCGTCGCCAAGCTGCCAGACCTCAACCCCACGATGCGGAGGATTGCCAGCGAATACAACCAGGCTTCCGCATCGGTCAGCGCCGACGGGCGTGCCGACGACATGGCCGCAATCGAGATACAGCTCATCGAAATAGCGGACAGCTTAACCTTGGCACTGGAGCGCCGACGCACATTGGCTCAGGAAGATGCCGCCGGCGCCCGCGCGCGCGTTCAGGAGCTGCGCGCCATGCTTGGGACCGACCCGTCGATGCGGGTTGCGGATGGACACCTCGACCCCGTGACCCGCAATTTGATGCAGGCGCTCCGCCAGGAGAACATGGCGCCTCGGCCGCTCTGCGACGTCATCGAGATCTCGGATCCCGATTGGACCTCGGCCATCGAAGGATTGTTGGGAAGGGACCGCGAAGCGATCCTAGTGGATCGGCAGGACATCGGCCGAGCCACTGCCTTGTTCAAGGCGCGCCGGCGTGAATTCCGAGGTGCTTCGCTGGTCAGCCTCAACAAGATCCGGGACACCGGCGAAACGCCACGTGCCGGTCACCTTCCCAGCCGGATCCACAGCGAGGATCGAGATGCGATGCTCTTCGTCCTGCGGCGCTACGGCAACGTTCGCCTCGCGCACGACATGGCCTCGTTCGAGGCGGAAGGGCGTGCCCTCATGCAGGATGGCCTCTACGACGATGGCCTGGCTCGATACCATCGCGCCGCTGACCCGACCGACTTCAAGATCGGTCGCGGCGCTCAGGCTCAGTTGCTGCAGCATCGCCGCGCCGAGTTGGCGGACAAGGAAGAACTCGCAGCAGCGAATACGCAACTGAGCAAACTTCTCGACGGAGCCCTCAACGCCCTTGGGGAGCTTCAGCAGGAGGGGTCGAGGTTCACCGAGCTTATGGCGGCGCTCTCACAGAGCATCGAAGATGGACGGGCGAACAAAGCCGCGATCGAATCGATCCTCGCCCAGGGCGACGAAGGCTTGAGCGAAAAGCTGCGCGAGAACCGCGCCTTAAAGGAACGAACCTTGGAGCAGAAGCGAGCGCTGGAGCGCGATGTCGCAGAGGATGAAGCAAGTCTTCGATCCAACAGGCAATTGCTTGGTGGTTTCCAGAACGTGCCGGGCTCGATAACGCATCTGACCTTGCAGAAGCGGTTCTTCCTCGAGCACCGACGCGTTTCGCACCTGCCGCCTCGCTACGGCAGGTCAGAATATCGCGAACGCTATCGAGCTTGGTCAGTCCGACATCCGGACGATCACACTGCGAGCCATGTGCATGAACAGCTTATCGACGCTTCTATAACTGCCTTGGAACGGGCGAAAGCTGTCAGGTTGGAGGCGGGCGATGCATCGAGGCGCGCCTTGCGGGGATACTTCGACACCTTTGGTCCGAGCGCGATACTCGGGGCCGAGAGCCCGTTGACGACCGAAGTGCTGCCCTGGCTGCAGTCCAACATCGCCGACATCGAGAACAACGCATTGAGGGAACGCGAACGGGAAGCAGCCGAAGCCGCGGCGCGCGCGCGCAGCCTCTTCCGTAGCGAGTTCATCAACGAGCTAACGAGCCGGATCTCAAACATGGATTGGGAGCTGCGCACGCTCAATGCCAGCATGGCCAACCATCCGTTCCACAACGAACGCTATAGCTTCCACAAGACCCAGGATGCGATCTACGGGCCGATCCTTCGCGTCATCGATATCGCCAAGGCCTCGGACGAAGCCCTGGACATGCTCTTCGCGGACGAGATCCCTGAGGGTTTCGAGTTCGCCGAGACCGTCGGCGAGGTCACGCGACTGCTCGAGGACCCCGACATCGATTTCTCCTCCTTCGAGGACTATCGCAAGTTCTATACCTTCGACTTGCACATGGAGGACCTGACCAACGGGCGCCGGGAACGCTGGGAGGCGCGCCGGCAGACCGGTTCGGGCGCCGAGCAGCAGGTGCCGCTGTACGTCGCCATCGCCGCCTCGCTGGCATCAGTCTATGGCAATAGACCGACCAACAAGACCGCGGGCATGGCGCTGGCCATGTTCGACGAGGCCTTCACCAAGCTCGACGGCAAGAACCAGAGGCAGATGATCTCCTTCCTCAAGGCATTAGGTTTGCAGATCGTCATCGTCGCGCCGCCGGAGAAACGCACCGTCGTGACCGGGTACATCGACACGGTCGTCGAGGTGGATCGGTTCGAGGACGAGGCGACCACTCAGGTGATCAAGCTCAAGCCAGCAGTCAGGGCGGCTGTTGACGCTATAAACCCGGACAACTTAACCGACGAAGAGGTCCGCGGCCGCTTCGCCGCGGAGTAGCCCTTGGCTCGGAAGTTCACAGATGCGGAAGCGCTATTGAACGATCTTCTGGACCGCCACGAATCCGGCGTCGCCAGGCCGCGAGCCTATCCCGACGTCGACGGCTTCGCCGACGTGCATGCCGTGGATCGTTTCGACCGTCGTCTCAGGCATGCCGAGCTCGCAGGGGCGATCTCGATCGTCAAGGGCAAGGGTCGCCAGCAGGACGTGACCACGCGTGTCGACCTCGAGAATCCCGAGCGCGTCTACCGCCACCTTGGGCGCGTGCCGGCAAGGGATGCTGCTCGCGTTGCTCTCGAGGCAGTGCTCTCGGGGCTGGATGTCACCGTTTTCTCATCTGATCTCGAAGAGGTGGCTTCAGCATGGTCCAGCAACAAGCGCTGGTCAGGCCTTGCTCCGGGCGACCGACAAGGGCTTCGAACCTCGTTGATGCTGGCGCAGGCCATTCTCGATCGCCGCCATGAAGGCCTGGATTTCCGCACGTTCTCCAGACGCGTAGGCGGCGACTCCAAGGCCCTCGAGACATTGCAGCAGCCGATCGTTCGCCTGGTCACCCGGGCGCTGGAAGCCTCGCACGATGGCGATCCCAGGGCATATCTGTCGTCTCTCGGCCTCGATCGCTTCGGACCGCCACTGCTTCTCGCCGGACCCGTCGTTCTCGATGACATGGTGGTCCCCAGGACCCTCCCCTATATCGGCCTGCCAGCCACTAGCATCGGGCGCGTCTCTTTCACGGAAACACCGACCTATGTGCTGACAGTCGAGAACCAGACGAGCTTCAACCGTCAGGTTCTCGAGACCGACCCAAACCGGAAAGGCCTGATCATCTACACCGGCGGCTATCCATCCCTGGACATCCAGCGGGCGATCTCATCCATCGCAGCCAGCCTCCCCGAGACCCCATTCTTCCACTGGTCCGACATCGATCCGGAAGGCATATGGATTTTCAGGACCGTAGAACGCGCGGTCGGTCGGCCCGTTTCGCCTCACCTCATGACGGCAGCTCTTGCCGAGGCGGGCGGCTCGCCGCTGACCGGCAGCAAGATCAAGTCTGCCGATTTCGCCCAATCCGCCGTCGCGGAATTGGCGAGTTATTTCGAAAGGCCCGGTGCGAGATGGCTCGAGCAGGAGGAGCTCGATCCGATCGAGCCCGATCCATCGTCGCGAACCTAGTGCTTTACGATGCGGTCGCTCAGCGCACACCCGGACGTGCAATATCGGCTAGCCTGCACTCGATATTGGGAGACCGCTACGATGCCCCAGTTTGCAAAAGTGTTGCAGTTAGGAAGTTTTCGGGTTGTTCGCCTGCCGGACGACTTCCTCTTTCAGGGAGATGAGATCGAAATTTCGCGAGAAGCCGATACTCTGATCCTTCGTCCAGGGAGTGACGCTTCCAGACATCGGGCTTCTTTCCCAGCCGCCGCCCGAGACCTTGCCGGTCAGGCGGTAGGCGAGGTCGCCGGAATCGTTGGCATCACCGATGTCGAAGCCTATATAGGCGTTGCCGAAATTGTTGATGCCGGCTTCGGTGTAACGCAGACGCTCTCCGGTAGGGCGCTTGCCCACATAGTTGATCACGCCACCGACATTGGCACCGCCATAGAGGGCCGAGGCCGGTCCCTTGAGCGCTTCGACCTGATCGAGCAGGAACGGTTCGTGTTGATTGTCGCCAGGAACTGACCCGGGATTGTCATTGAGAAGTGACCCGGT
>NZ_JAUCDN010000044.1:0-15677 GCF_034675085.1 Devosia sp. | reverse complement strand
CCGCCTGAACCGGATCCTGATATGATGAAGAACCCCCGGGATTTCCCGGGGGTTCTTTTTCGCCCGTCATCAGAGGACTTCGGCTTGCGCATGGAAACCATCATATGGGCGCTGCTCGGCATCATCGCCGGCGCCTGCATTGCCACCCAGGCTCCGATCAACGCCCAATTGGGGCGCGATCTGGGCATGCCTTTCGCCGCCGCCGCCATGTCGTTCCTGACCGGCGCCGTGGCGCTTTGGGGGATCAGCTTTGCGCTATCGGCCATTGGCGGCACGCCCATCCGGTTTGGTGCACCGGCGCCGTGGCTTCTGGTCACCGGCGGCCTGCTTGGCGCGTTCTTCGTCACCTCCACCATCGTGCTGACGCCGATGATCGGCACCGCGGCGGTAATGGCGCTGGCCATCGCCGGGCAGTTGCTCGCCGGCCTCACTCTGGATCGGATCGGCTTCCTCGGCACGGCTGTACGCGAAATTTCCATGGGCCGGGTGGCCGGTGCTGTGCTTCTGGTCATCGGGGCGCTGATGATCCGCCTGCTGTGACGCACAAACGCTTTTCGTGCTCCGGCGCGGCGTGCTAGGGCGAGGCCATGCGCGTTTCCGATTTCGATTTCGACCTGCCCGAAAACCTCATCGCCCTGCATCCGGCCGAGCCGCGCGACAGCGCCCGGCTGCTGCTGGTCGATCCCGGCAAGGGGTTGGAAGACCGGCATATTCCTGATCTTCTGACGCTGCTGCGGGCAGGGGACGTGCTGGTGGTCAACGATACACGTGTGCTGCCGGCCGAATTGCGCGGCCAGCGCATTCGCGGGGAAAACCGCGCCGGGGTCTCCTTCAACCTCCACAAGCGTGTTGATGCCCACACCTGGCGGGCCTTTGCCCGGCCAGCCAAGAAACTGGCCCTGCTCGACCGGCTGGAATTGGGCAATGGTGAGGCCGAGCAGCTGGTCGCGCGCGTCGCGGGCAAGGGCGAGACCGGCGAGGTGACGCTGGAGTTCGAACTGGGCGGGGCGCAGCTCGATGAAGCGATCAAATCCCATGGCGCCATGCCGCTGCCGCCCTATATCGGCGCCAAGCGGGCGCTCGAGGAGCGTGACAAAACCGACTACCAGACCGTCTACGCCGCCGAGGATGGCGCGGTGGCTGCTCCCACGGCCGGACTGCATTTCACCGAGAGCCTGCTGGCCCAACTGGAAGAAAAAGGCGTCTCCATCGAAAAGGTGACGCTGCACGTAGGCGCCGGCACCTTTTTGCCGATGAAGGCGGAAGATACCGAAGACCACGTCATGCATTCGGAATGGGGCGAAATCGACCCGGCGACCGTGGAGCGCATCCTGGCGAAAAAGGCGGCTGGCGGGCGTGTCGTTGCCGTGGGCACCACCAGCCTGCGCCTGCTCGAAACGGCCTCGCGCGCCACCGGCACACTGCACCCCTTCAGCGGCGACACCGATATTTTCATCACCCCCGGATTCCGCTTCCACACCGTGGACATGCTGATGACCAATTTCCATCTGCCCAGGTCGACGCTGTTCATGCTGGTCAGCGCCTTTGCCGGGCTGGATGTGATGAAGACGGCCTATGCCCATGCGATTGAGCAGGGGTATCGGTTCTATTCCTACGGCGATTCCTCGCTGCTGCTGCGGGCCGGTGCGCGCTGAGGCAGTTGTCTGTGTCCGGCCGACGGGCTAGAACCCGCGGCATGAAACAGGTCACCTTCACCCTTTCGGCCAGCGACGGCATGGCCCGTCGCGGGCGCATCGACACGCCGCGCGGCGCCATCCAGACCCCGGCCTTCATGCCGGTGGGCACGGCGGGCACCGTCAAGGCCATGTATCCCGAGCAGGTGCGCGAAACCGGCGCCGATATCCTTCTGGGCAACACCTATCACCTGATGCTGCGCCCCGGTGCCGAGCGCGTGGCCTCGCTGGGCGGCCTGCATGAATTCATGGACTGGCAGCGCCCCATTCTCACCGATAGCGGCGGCTTCCAGGTCATGTCGCTGGCGCAATTGCGCAAGCTCACCGAAAAAGGGGTGACCTTCAAGTCCCATATCGACGGGTCGAGCCACGAGTTGACGCCGGAGCGCTCCATCGAGATCCAGACCCTGCTCGACAGCGACATCATCATGCAGCTCGATGAATGCATCGCCCTGCCGGCCGAGCGCAAGGAGATGGAGCGAGCCATGGAGCTGTCGCTGCGCTGGGCCGAGCGCTCCAAGGTCGCGTTCAACAACCAGCTCAACCGGGCGCTTTTCGGCATCGTGCAGGGAGGCGACGATGCCGAATTGCGCGCGCGCTCCGCCGCCGGGCTGAAATCCATCGGCTTTGACGGCTATGCCGTGGGCGGGCTGGCCGTGGGCGAGCCGCAGGAGGTGATGTTTCGGGTGCTCGAAAGCATCACCCCCGAATTGCCGGCTGACCGGCCCCGCTATCTCATGGGCGTGGGCAAGCCCGACGACATCCTGGGCGGCATCGGGCGCGGCATCGATATGTTCGATTGCGTCCATCCCACCCGCGCCGGCCGGCATGGCCATGTCTATACGCGCTTCGGCGTCATCAACCTGAAGAATGCCAGGCATAAGGATGACAGGCGGCCTATCGACGAGGCGTCGCCCAACCCCAATTGCCGCCGCTGGAGCCGCGCCTATCTGCATCACCTCGTTAAGACTGAAGAGATTTTGGGCGCCATGATCCTTTCCCAGATCAACCTGGCCTATTATCAAGAACTGGTGCAGGGATGCAGGGCGGCCATCGAAGCGGGCCGGTTCAACGATTTCGCGGCAGAGACGCGCGCGGCATGGGCCGCTGGCGACCTGCCCATCATCTGAGTTTCAGGAAAGGTTCATTCCATGGCCAAAACCGGACGCAAAGCCAGCTTTTCCCGGCTCGACAAGCACCGCAAGCGGCTCGAAGAGCTGCCGATGCGGCTGCAATTCGCCGTGGACCCCAATCGCTTCCAGCGCTTTTCTGCTTCGGGCGCCGGCATCCTGCTCGATTATTCGAAGAACCGGATCGACGAAGAAGTGATGATGGCGTTGTTCGATCTGGCGCGTGCCGCCGGTGTCGAGGAACGCCGGGACCAGATGTGCGAGGGCGAGCACATCAATGTTACCGAAGACCGCGCCGTGATGCACATGGCGCTGCGCTACCAGGGCGACAAGCCTGTGCCGGTGGATGGCAAGGATGTGATGCCCGAGGTGCGCGCCGTACTGGCGGCCATGCAGGCCTATTCCGATGGCGTCCGCAATGGCGAAATCCGCGGCCATGGCGGTGAGCAGTTCACCGATGTGGTCAATATCGGCATTGGTGGCTCCGATCTCGGCCCGGCCATGGTGACGCTGGCGCTGGAGCCCTATACCCGGCCCGATCTGCGCGCCCATTACGTCTCCAATGTCGACGGCGCCCATATCCACGATGTCCTCAAGCGTCTCAATCCTAAAAAGACGCTGTTCATTATCGCCTCCAAGACCTTCACCACCGATGAGACCATGACCAACGCCGCCTCGGCCCGGCAGTGGCTTGCCGAGGCGCTGGGCGAGGAGGCGGTGCCCAATCATTTCGCCGCCGTTTCCACCAATATTCCGGCCTGCGCCAAGTTTGGCATCCGCGAAGATCGCATTTTCGGCTTCGGGGACTGGGTGGGGGGGCGCTATTCGGTGTGGTCGGCCATCGGCCTGCCCATCGCCATTGCGGTCGGCTACGATAATTTCGCCAAATTCCTCCAGGGCGCCGACGCCATGGACCGGCATTTCCTTTCCGCGCCGCTGGAGAGCAATTTGCCGGTCATCATGGCCCTGCTGGGCGTCTGGTATCGCAATGTCTGGGGCTTTTCGACCCATGCGGTGCTGCCCTATGACCAGCGCCTCAGCCGCTTTGCCGCCTATCTCCAGCAGCAGGACATGGAATCGAATGGCAAGTCGGTGACCCTGGCCGGCAAGTCCGTGGGCTGGTCCACGGGCCCCATCGTCTGGGGCGAGCCGGGCACCAATGGGCAGCATGCCTTTTACCAGCTCATCCATCAGGGCACCGACGTCATTCCAGCCGATTTCCTCATCGCTGCCCGCCCGCATGAAAGCCTGCCCCCCCATCACGACAAGCTGGTGGCCAATGTGCTGGCCCAGTCCGAAGCGCTGATGCTGGGCAAGACCGAGGAAGAAGTCGTGGCCGAGCTCAAGGCCCAGGGCCTCCCCAAGGAGCGGATCAAGGAACTGGCGCCGCACAAGGTCTTCCCCGGCAACCGCCCGTCCAACACGCTGTTCTACCAGCAGTTGACCCCCGAAACCCTGGGCTCGCTGGTAGCGCTGTACGAGCACAAGGTGTTCACCCAGGGCGTCATCTGGAACGTCAATTCCTATGACCAGTGGGGCGTGGAACTGGGCAAGCAGCTCGCCAAGGCGCTCCTGCCCAAGGTGCAGGGCCAGCAGAGCGGGGAAGGGCACGACAGCTCCACCCAGGGCCTGCTCGCCTATTATCTGGACAACAAGTGACCATCACCACCGAAGAAGAGCTGGAAAAGCTCAAGGCCATCGGCCGCATCTGTGCCATCGCCCGCGAGGCGATGGCCGCCGCCATGCAACCAGGCATGACCACGGCCGAGCTCGACGCGGTCGGGCGGAAAATTCTCGAGGAGAACGGGGCCGAATCCGCCCCCATCGTCACCTATGACTTCCCCGGCTACACCTGCATTTCGGTGAATGAGGAAATCGCCCACGGCATTCCCGGTCCCCGCGTGCTGCGCGAGGGCGACCTGGTCAATATCGACGTTTCGGCGGTCAAGGATGGCGTTTATGCCGATACCGGCGCTTCCTTCGTTCTCGGCAAGGGCGATGCGCGGCTCGAAACGCTCTGCCGCGACGGCAAGAAAGCCATGTGGACCGGCATTCGCGCCGTCAAGGCCGGCGCGCCGCTGGCCGATATCGGCCAGGCCATCGGCAAATTCGCCAAGAAGGGCGGCTATACCCTGATAAGGAACCTGGCCAGCCACGGCGTGGGTGACAGCCTGCATGACGAGCCCGGCGAAATTCCCACCTGGCCCGACCGCTCCGAGCGGCGGCGCATGGCCAACGGGCTGGTCTTCACCATTGAACCTTTCCTGTCGCTGGGCGGGCAGATGGCGGACCAGAAATCGGCCGACGATGAATGGACGCTGGTGAGCCGGCCGGCCGCGCCCTGCGTGCAATATGAGCATACGGTGGTGGCAACGCCCCGAGGCGCCGTAGTGGTGACGCTGGCGGCCTAAAGCCAGAGCAGCAGCAGCGGCCCGGCGATAACGAGGCCGATGGCGACCACGAAGCGCAGATTGCCCAGCTGGCGCAGGTTGTGGATCGCAAGCAGGCTCGAGAGCAGCAGGAAGGCCAGGAGCGCCACGGCTAGAGGCGTCAGCGGGCCGAGCGAGAACGCCGTATTCTCGTTGAGCTGCAGATAGATCATGTGCCCGCCCATGAAGCCGAGCAGGGCAGCGATGACCACCGCCACCGCCTTCGAGGCGATGAGCATGGCCATGTCCATGGTGGTGCTGGACAGCAGCAGAGCCAGCCCCATGCCCGTCACCTGCGCCGCCAGCAGTGTGGTGAAAAGCTGGTTATTGCCCAGTACCGGCACCAGTTCGGGCGGCGCGTTCAGCGGGAGCGAGCCCACCATGGGCAGGTTGGCGCCATATTGGGCTAAAAGGAAGATGATGTAGAGCATCGCCAGCGTGCTGACGGCAAACATCAGGATGGTGACGGCCAGCACCTTGAGCAGATCGGAAAAATCCTTGGACACGGCGCTCCGCTGGCACATGGGAAAAGGAACGCGCCGGCGCGGCGCCGGTTGAGTTAGCGCGGGGGCACAAGAGGCGTCAAGCGGGGGCTGTGGGCAAGAGTGGTACGCCGGGAGGGGTTCGAACCCTCGACCATTCGATTAAAAGTCGAATGCTCTACCACTGAGCTACCGGCGCATCGCAACGGACGCGCTTGGCGTCGCGGGCGGAACATAACTGCCCAGCTTCGGCTGTCAACCGCAATCGCACGGTGATTCAGGGGTTCAGCGGCTCGCCGGCAAAGGGCATGGGCTGGCAGGAAACCTCCAGCCGTTCGAGTCGGGCGCAGATGGCGCTGGCCTCGGAAAGCTGCGGAATGGGGCCGACCACGATGCGCCTGGCCGCGCCGTCGCTGCTCTCGGCCAGATGCGGCGTCAGCCCGAACAGCAGCGGCCCCAGCTTCATCGACAGGTCTCGCCAGGCCTGGGGCGCAGCCTCGGCATCGATGGCAGCGCCAAGGGCGATGCCATAGCTTTGCCCACTGGGCAGCGTCAGGGCCGCTTCCCGAGGCGCGAGCGGCGCCGGCTCGGGCTGGTTGCCCACCGCCAGCGGCTGCTGGCGAATGGTGACCGATCCGCCCTCCGCAGGGAAGTTCGCCCCCTGGCTCTCGCCAATACCCGCAGTGGTCAGGCTGTGATCCACCAATTGGCCCACGCGCTGACTTTCCGCCAGTTGCGGCAGGGTGACTTCGAGCGCCCCGACGCGGCGCGCGGTATTGTTGCCGGTCTGTTCGGCCAGGTCGAACCGGGTATTGAGCTGCTCGCTTGCGCGGGAGAGGCGCTGGGCCTCGCGCCGCAGATCGGCCACGTCCTGGCGCAACTGGTTGACGGAGGCTCCTTCGAGCCGCGTCTGGTGCAGCACCGCCAGCAGGGGCGGCGGGGCGAGGGCGGAAACATTGGCACTCAGCACGGCAAGGGCGCCGGCCATCAGGGCCACCAGGCCCCAGATGACGACGTCGGATTGCCGGAACTGTTCCGATGCTTTAGCCAATATTTCATCCTCGCCGGTGCAATCGAATCAGGGCCTGCACCAGCATCGACCATGCCGCTCTCATTATGGTTTCGCCAACTCTTGCCTGCCATAAATTTGTGCAAATGCGCCCTGAAAACGTCGATGCGCCGGAGAACTTTGCATGACTGAACTGCTATCCATCATCCTTGCGGCAGGCGAGGGCACGCGGATGCGGTCTGCCCAGCCCAAGGTGCTGCATCCCGTGGGTGGCCTGCCGATCATCGGCCATGTGGCGCGCGCGGCGCGGGAGGCCGGCTCCGACCGCATCGCGCTGGTCACCGGCCCCAGGCACCAGGCCATCCGCGACATGGTGGCTTCACTCGACCCCGACGTGGAGCATTTCGAGCAGGCGGAAGCCAAGGGCACGGCCCATGCCGCCTCAATGGCGCGCGGGCTTTATGAAAAGGCCACCGGCTATATCGCCGTGGTCTATGGCGACCACCCGCTGCTGCGCGGCATCAATTTCCGCGCCGTGCTCGACCGCCTCGATGCCGGGCTGGATGTGGCCATTCTCGGCTTCGAGCCGCGCGACCCCACCGGCTATGGCCGGTTCATCACCGATGGCGACACGCTTCTGGCCATCCGCGAGCACAAGGACGCCAGCGAGGATGAACGGCGCATCCGACTGTGCAACGCCTGCATCCTGGCCTTCCGCGCCGAGGTGTTCCGCGACCTGATCGACAAGGTCGAGACCAATAATGCGCAGAGCGAATACTATCTCACCGACATGGTCGGGCTGGCCAATGCCGCCGGAAAGAAGGTGGGCTATGGCCTGGCGCCGGAAAACGACGTCATGGGCGTCAACGACCGCAGCCAATTGGCGCGGGCGGAAAAGCTGTTCCAGCAGGTGCGGCGCGAGGATTTCATGAAGGCCGGCGTGACCCTGCGCGACCCGGACAGCGTCTGGTTTTCCTGGGATACCGAGATCGGGCGCGACGTGACCATCTTCCCCAATGTGGTCTTCGGTCCAGGGGTGAAGATTGCCGACAATGTCGAGATCCGCGCTTTTTGTGACATCGAGGACGCCGTAATCGGCTCGGGGGCCTCCATTGGTCCCTTCGCCCGTATTCGCGGCGGGGCGGAACTGGATGAAAATGTCCATCTGGGCAATTTCGTCGAGGTGAAGAAGTCCAGGCTCCATGCCGGGGTGAAGGCGGGGCATCTGAGCTATCTGGGCGACGCCGAGATCGGCAGCCGCACCAATATCGGCGCGGGTACCATCACCTGCAATTACGACGGGATGAACAAGGATCGGACGGTGATCGGCGCGGATGCCTTTATCGGCTCGAACACCGCGCTGGTGGCGCCGGTGACGCTGGGCGAGGGGGCCTACACCGCCTCGGGTAGCGTCATCACCGAGGATGTACCGAAAGATGCAGTTGCCTTTGCCCGCGCCCGGCAGCAGAACAAGCTCGGTTACGCGCCGGTCCTGAAGGAAAAAGCGCGGGTGCGGAAAGCCGCCAAGGGGAAATAGCACATGTGCGGTATCGTCGGGATCATCGGAACGGAACCGGTCGCGGGGCGCCTTGTCGACGCGCTCCGGCGCCTTGAATATCGCGGCTATGACAGCGCCGGCATCGCCACGCTGGATGGCGGCATGCTGGGCCGCCGCCGCGCCGAGGGCAAGCTGGGCAATCTGGCCCAGAAGCTGAATTTCGAGCCGCTGGGCGGCCGCGTCGGCATCGGCCATACCCGCTGGGCCACCCATGGCGCGCCGACCGAGCAGAATGCCCATCCCCACGCCACCGAGCGCGTGGCGATCGTGCATAACGGCATCATCGAGAATTTCCGCGAGCTTCTGGCCGATCTGGCCCGCGACGGCTACCTCCCCCAGACCCAGACCGATACGGAATCGGTGGCGCTCTGGGTGACGCGCGAACTGGACAATGGCGCCGACCCGGAACTGGCCGTGGCGCGCACCCTCAAGAGGCTGCGCGGGGCGTTCGCCCTGGCCTTCCTGTTCAAGGGCGAGGAAGGCCTGATGATCGCGGCGCGGCAGGGCGCGCCGCTGGCCATCGGGCACGGCACCACCGAAATGTATCTGGGCTCGGACGCCATGGCGCTGGCCCCGTTCACCGCCCGGCTGACCTATCTCGAAGACGGCGACTGGGCGGTCATCACCCCGCGCGGCGTGACCATCCGCGACGGGCGCGACGCCATCGTGCAGCGCGAGCAGCAGATTTCGCAGGCTTCGGCGCTGCTGGTGGACAAGGGCAACCACCGCCATTTCATGGCCAAGGAAATCTATGAGCAGCCCGAGACCATCTCGCACACCCTGAGCCACTATGTGGACATGGGCGCCGAAAAGGTGGCGATCCGTGAGGCTCTACCCTTTGATTTTGCTGACCTTTCCCGGCTGACCATCAGCGCCTGCGGCACCGCCTACCTGGCCGGGGCCGTGGCCAAATACTGGTTCGAGCGCCATGCCCGCCTGCCGGTGGATATCGATGTGGCATCCGAATTCCGCTATCGCGAGCCGCCGCTGGAAAAAGGTGGGCTGTCGCTGTTCATCTCGCAATCGGGCGAGACCGCCGACACGCTGGCGGCGCTGCGCTATTGCGCCGGGCAGGGCCAGCATGTGGCGAGCCTGGTCAACACGCTCGAATCCACCATTGCCCGCGAATCCGGCGTGGTGTTCCCGATCCTGTGTGGGCCGGAAATCGGGGTGGCCTCGACCAAGGCGCTGACGGCGCAATTGACGGCGCTGGCGAGCCTTGCCATTGCCGCCGGACGGGCGCGCGGCGTGCTGAGCGCCGAACAGGAAGCCGATTTTGTGCGGGCGCTGGTCGGGCTGCCCTCGGCCGTCTCGGCGGCGCTGGCCACCGAAGGCCAGATCATGGAGATCGCCAAGCGCCTCTCCAAGGCCAAGGACGTGCTCTATCTCGGGCGCGGGCCAATGTTCCCTATCGCCATGGAGGGCGCGTTAAAACTCAAGGAAATCAGCTACATCCACGCGGAAGGTTATGCGGCGGGTGAGCTTAAGCATGGCCCCATAGCGCTGGTGGACGAGGACATGCCGGTGATCGTGGTCGCCCCCTCGGACGAGCTGGTGGAAAAGACGCTCTCCAATATGCAGGAAGTGGCGGCGCGCGGCGGCAAGATCATCCTCATCACGGACACCGAGGGCGCGCAAACCGTGGGGCAGGGCGTCGCCGACATCATCGTCGTCCCCCATGTGTCGAGCTTCGTTGCGCCGATCCTGGCCACCATTCCGGTGCAGCTTCTGGCCTATCACACCGCCGTTTTCATGGGCACGGACGTGGACCAGCCGCGCAACCTGGCCAAATCGGTGACGGTAGAATAGGGCGCGATTTCGGGGGCGGGGATAAGTTTTCTCTGTCCCACCCATCATGTCCTTCCGGGGGGGGGCCTCAGCCTGCCCGGATCAGCGGGATCGCCAGGTCTTTCCTGAACAGATACAAAAGGATACGCGCCGCCTCGCCTTCGGGGCCGACAAGGCCGGGATTGCGTTCCAGCAGGGCTTTGGCCTCGTCATGAGCGAAATCGAGCAGGTGCCGGTGCACATCGGGCACGGCGAGGCGATAGCCGGGCATGCCGGATTGGCGGGTGCCGAGAAGATCGCCCTGGCCGCGCAATTCGAGGTCGCGCTCGGCGATGAGAAAGCCGTCCTCGGTGGATTTTATCGTTTCGAGACGGGCCTTTGCGGTTTCGCTCAATGGCTCCTTATAGAGCAGCAGGCAGGCGGAGCGCTGCGAGCCGCGCCCGACGCGGCCGCGCAACTGATGAAGCTGGGCCAGCCCGAAACGCTCGGCATGCTCGATGATCATGATCGAGGCATTGGGCACGTCCACGCCCACCTCGATAACGGTGGTGGCCACTAACAGCTTGAGTTCATTGGCCGAAAAGCGTTGCATCACCTCCTGCTTGGCGGCGGCGCTCATGCGGCCATGGACCAGGGCCACCTTGTCGCCAAAGGTTTTTTGCAGCTCGGCAAAGCGGTCCTCGGCCGCAACCACCTGCAAATGCTCGCTTTCCTCGACCAGCGGGCAGACCCAGAACGCCTGCGCTCCCGCATCGAGCCGCGCCTTGAGGCGGGCGATGACGCGGTCGTAATCATTGATGGAAAGCACAGCCGTATCAATGGGTTGGCGGCCTCCCGGCTTTTCGCGCAGCGTGCTGACCGCCATGTCGCCAAAATGGGTGAGCACCAGCGTTCGGGGAATGGGCGTGGCGGTCATCACCAACAGGTCGGTGTGACGGCCCTTGTCGGACAAGGCGAGGCGCTGATGCACGCCGAACCGGTGCTGCTCATCGACGACGACCAGACCTAAATCCTTGAATTCTATATCGGATTGGAAAAGGGCATGGGTGCCGACGACGATGGAGGTCTCGCCGCTGGCAATGGCGGCGAGGCGGGCGCGGCGCTCGGGGGCGCTCATCTTGCCGGTGAGCAATTCGCAACCCAGCCCGGCGGCCTCGCAAATCGGCTTGAGGGTCTTAAAGTGCTGGCTGGCAAGGATTTCCGTCGGCGCCATCAGGGCCGACTGGGCGCCGCTTTCGGCCATGGACGCCATCGCCATGAGGGCAACCACCGTCTTTCCGGCGCCGACATCGCCCTGCAACAGCCGCGACATGCGGTCGGGCGAGGCCATGTCCGCCTGGATTTCGGCAATAGCCGCAAGTTGTCCCTTTGTCAGCGAATAGGGTAACAGACTGCTAACCTTATCCGTCACCGATCGTGACATTTGACGCGCGATTCCCTTAGCGGAAACCATGGTGGTGCGAACCAGCTGCAAGGCAAGCTGGCCGGCCAGATATTCATCATAGGCAAGGCGTTGGCGGGCCGGGGCCCAGATTTCGGCATCGCCCGGCGCGGCGGGCAGATGCACCATGCGCATCGCCTGGGCAAAGTTCGGCCAGCGGCGTTGGGACAGTGTAGCAGGCTCGATCCATTCGGGGATATCCGGAACGGTGTCCACCACCTGGCGCACCAGCTTGGCCAGCGCCCGGGAACTGAGGCCGGCGGTGAGGGGATAAACCGGCTCGACCAGCGGCAATGTATCGAATTTTTCCGGCTCGACGATGTAGTCGGGATGGGTGATCTGCTTTTCGCCGTTGAAAAAACCGATCTGGCCGGACACGTACCGCTGCTCGCCCACCGGCAGGGCCTTTTCCACCCAGCCGCCCTGGGCGCGGAAGAAGACAAGCTGGATGTCCCCGCTCGCGTCATGGGCGAAGACGCGGTGCGGCACATGCGGCTTGCCGCGCGGCGGCGGCTGATGGCGATCGACATGCAAGGCCAGGGTGACGATTTCGCCAAGCCCGGCCCCGGCGATGCCGACCTGGCGGCGCCGGTCGACGATGCCGGAAGGCATATGCATCAGGATATCGAGGGCAATGGCCTCCTGGCCCTCGGGGGCGCCGAAAAACCGCGCCAGCAACGCGGCCAGCTTGTCGCCCACGCCCTTGATGGAGCGCAGGGAGCGAAACAGCGGCGAAAGGCGTTCAGGACGAGGCAGTGAATTGACTCCGGCAGGCAATCAGGCGGGGCCTGTTGAAAGCGAGATGCACAAGCTGTGCAAGGCGCAATTGTAACAATTTCCGCAAGCTCTCGTTAGCACGAATCCCCGCACTTCGCAGAGGCGAAAGGAGGCCGGGCATGCATCGCATCTATGACTGGCTGATCGCCTCCGCCCCGCCGAGGGACGGCATGAAATGGCTGACGCGCTTCCGGCTGCCGGTCATCATCGGGCTGGCCCTTTTGAGCTGGGCCGTGCTGGGCGGCCTGATCTGGCTGGCGATCACGCTGATACCAAAGGGCTGACAACGCGGCACAATGCGCGTAAACACATCGTCCCATCAACCACCACTCGGGATCATGGCGCGTCAAATGACTGCCGGTGAAGATATTGTCATGCGCCGCAAGAGGCTGCGCTATCGGGCCTGGCATCGGGGCACCAAGGAAATGGACCTCATTCTGGGGCCCTTCGCCGACGCCAATCTGGAGCGGCTGGACGGGGCGGGCCTCGACCGGCTGGAAGCCCTGATGGACGAGGAAGACCCGCCTTTGCTCAAATGGGTCATGGGGCAGGAAACGCCGCCGGCCCATGTGGACACCGAGTTCCTGGCCGAGGTGATCGCCGACCATGAGGCGCGTCTGGCCCGATGAGCGACGAGCTGACGCCGCGCCCGGCGCGTACCATCGCCAATGTGCCCGATGGCATGCAGCCGAAAGTGCTCGCCCAACTGGTGCAGCAGCGTCTGGAGGCGGCGCCGGACGATGCGGCCAGCATCGTTTTCGTGGCGCGGGACGGGCGGCGCATGCAGCGCATGGCCGACGTGCTGGGCGCCATGCTGCCCGGCCACGCCATCCTGACGCTGCCGGCCTGGGACTGCCTGCCCTATGACCGCGTCTCGCCCAACAATGTGACCATCGCGGCGCGGATGAACACGCTGGCGGCGCTGAGCGGCGGCGCGAAGAGGGGCGCGGTGGTGCTGACCGCCGTCAACGCGCTGATCCAGAAGCTGCCGCCGCGCGACGCGGTGGAAACGATGAGCTTTTCCGCTTCCGTCGGCGCGATGGTGGATAGCGACCGGCTGATCGCCTGGGCGGCCAATAATGGCTATCTGCGCGTGCCCACCGTGCGTGAAAGCGGCGAATATGCGGTGCGCGGCGGGCTGGTGGATATTTTCCCGGCCAGCGCCGAAGTGCCGCTGCGCTTCGATTTTTTCGGCAGCCAGCTCGAATCGATCCGCAGCTTCGATCCCGACAGCCAGCGCACCACCGGCACGCTGCGCCAGATCGAGCTGACCCCGATGAGCGAGGTGGTGCTGACCGAAAGCTCCATCCGCCGCTTCCGGCAGAATTACACGGCGGCCTTTGGCGGCAATACGGTGGACGACACGCTCTATGCCTCGATCAGCGGCGGGGCGCGCTATTCGGGCACCGAGCACTGGCTGCCGTTTTTCTATGAGCATCTGGACCGGCTGACCGACTATACCGGGGACGCGCCTTTCGTCTTCGACGAGCAGGCCAGCGAAGCCTATGGCGAGCGCGTGACGCAGATCCGCGACTATTACGAGGCGCGCGAAGCGGCGCGGCTGACCCCGGTGGTGGCGGGGGCAGGGGCGCCCTACAAGCCGGTCAAGCCCGAATTGCTCTATGACGTGGACGCCGATCCCTACGCGCTGGCGGGGGCCTCGGTGATCCAGCTCAGCCAGTTCATGGCGCCCGGAACGCGGGCGGCCGACGATGCGGGCGGGCATATCGCCCCCAGCTTCGCCGCCGAGCGGCAGGCCTCGGACGTCAATCTGTTCCAGGCAGTGGTGGATCGGCTGATGCAGGAGCGCCGCAATGGCCGGCGCGCCGTCATCGCCTGCTGGAGCGCCGGCACGCGCGACCGCATGGTGCAGGTGCTCAAGGACCATGGCCTGACCAATCCGCGCCTCGCCGAAAACTGGCGCGACGCCGAAACCACCAGCGCCGCCACCACCTCGCTGGTGGTGCTGCCGCTGGAAACCGGCTTTGAAACCAAAGACCTGCTGGTGCTCTCCGAGCAGGACATTCTGGGCGAGCGGATTCTCAGGCCCCAGCGCAAGAAGAAGGCGTCCGACGCGCTGACCGAAGCGGCGAGCCTGGCCGCCGGCGACCTGGTGGTGCATGTCGACCACGGCATCGGGCGGTTCCTGGGGCTCAAGGTGATCGAGGCCGGCGGGGCCCCGCATGAATGCGTCGAGCTGGAATATGGCGGCGACACCAAGCTCTACCTGCCGGTGGAAAATATCGAGCTGCTGACGCGCTACGGCTCGGACGACCCCAATGTGACGCTGGACAAGCTCGGGGGCGTCGCCTGGCAGGCCAAGAAGGGCAAGCTCAAGAAGCGCATCCGCGAAATGGCGGAGCAGCTCATCAGAATCGCGGCGGCGCGTCAGCTCACCCGCGCCGATGTGGTCGAGATCAATCCCGGCGCCTATGACGAATTCGCCGCGCGCTTCCCCTATGAGGAAACCGAGGACCAGATGGCCGCCATCGAGGCGGTGTTCGACGATGTGACCTCGGGCCGCGTCATGGACCGGCTGGTCTGCGGCGATGTGGGCTTCGGCAAGACCGAGGTGGCGCTGCGCGCCGCCTTCGCCGTGGCCCTGAGCGGCAAGCAGGTGGCGGTGGTGGTGCCCACGACGCTGCTGGCGCGCCAGCATTTCAAGACCTTCTCCGAGCGCTTCAAGGGCCTGCCGGTGCGCGTGCGCCACGCCTCGCGCATGGTCAGCGCCGCCGAACTCAAATCCACCAAGGAGGGGTTGGCCGACGGGCAGGTCGATATCGTGGTGGGCACCCATGCGCTGTTAGCCAAGACCATCAAATTCAAGGATCTGGGCCTGCTCATCATCGACGAGGAGCAGCATTTCGGCGTTGGCCACAAGGAAAGGCTCAAGGAGCTCAAGGCCAATGTGCACGTGCTGACGCTGACGGCGACGCCGATTCCGCGCACGCTGCAACTGGCGCTGACCGGGGTGCGGGACCTCTCGCTTCTGGCGACGCCGCCGGTGGATCGCCTCGCCATCCGCACCTTTATCGCGCCCTTCGATGCCCTGTCGGTGCGCGAGGCGCTGTTGCGCGAGAAATATCGCGGCGGGCAGAGTTTTTATGTCGTGCCGCGCATTTCCGACCAGGTGGAAATCGCCGAAGTCCTCAAGGCGCAGGTGCCCGAGGTCAGCTTCGTCGTTGCCAATGGGCAGATGGCGCCGGGCCAGCTCGACGACATCATGAATGCCTTCTACGACAACAAATTCGACGTGCTGGTGGCCACCACCATCGTCGAATCGGGGCTCGACATCCCCAATGCCAATACGCTGATCGTGCACCGGGCCGACCATTTCGGGCTGGCCCAGCTCTACCAGATCCGCGGGCG
>NZ_JAUCDN010000043.1:0-15775 GCF_034675085.1 Devosia sp. | reverse complement strand
CCTGCACCACAAGCTGTTCCGCATCGGGCGCAATGTGTTCCTGCTGGCCGATTCGCACGCAGCCTGGTCAGCGGCGCTGCTTTCCCCACCCAAAACGGTGGCGCTGGGCTTTTCCCATTCCGGCGACACGGCCGATACCGTGCGCTATCTCGAAATCGCCCGCCAGTCCGGAGCGCTGACCGTGGCTATTACCGGCTCTCCCGGCTCGCCCCTGGCGCAGGCGGCAGACGAATGCCTCATCAGCCATGCCCGCGAAAGCCGGCTGCGTGCGGGAGCCATGGTCAGCCGTATCGCGCAACTGGCCATTGTCGACTGCCTGTTTCTTGGGGTTGCGCGCCAGCGCTACACGCAGACCGTGGATGCCCTGCAGAAGACCCGCGACGTCACGCATCCGCGCTAGGACGGGCTAAAGCCCCCAGAGCGTGGCGGCGGAACGGTCCAGCAGGCCGTCGTGATAGGCCAGCCCACCGGGCCGGTCGCCCGCCAAAAGCAAAGGTCCGTCGAGATCGATCCAGCGGGCGAAACCGGCCAGGAGCGTGGCCGGCAGCATGGAGAGCGAGGTGCTAAGCATGCAGCCCACCATGACGGAAAGGCCCAGTTCGCGCGCCCGAACGGCAACCTCCAGCGCTTCGGTCAGCCCACCGGTCTTGTCCAGCTTGATATTGACGGCGTCATAGCGCCCCGGCAGCGCTTCGAGACCGGCGCGCGCATGGACACTTTCATCGGCGCAGATAGGCACGACGTGTTCGATCCGCGCGAGAGGCTCGTCCTCTCCCGCTGGCAAGGGCTGTTCGACCAGCTCGACCCCGACTTCGGCACAGGCCCGCAGCAGTTGAGGAAGCTCATCCACCTGCCAGCCCTCATTGGCATCGATGACAAGACGCGCCTGGGGCACGGCGGCGCGAATGGCGGCAAGGCGTTCGACGTCGCCGGCCGCGCCCAGCTTGAGCTTGAGCAGCGGCATGTGGGCCGCGCGGGCAGCGGCGGCGGCCATGGCGTCGGGCGTATCGAGGCTGATGGTGAAAGCCGTGGGCATGGTGCGCGGCCAATCGAGCCCCGCCAGTGCAGCGACATCCCGGCCGGCAAGCCGCGCCTCCAGCGCCCAGAAAGCACAATCGAGCCCGTTGCGCGCCGCACCGGGCGGCAGGGTGGCCTGCAAGCCGGTCCGGTCCAGGCCGGCGGCAAGCGCGGGGCCCTGGTCCAGAATAGTTTGGAGAGTGGCTTCCGGCGTTTCGCCATAGCGCGCATAGGGGACGCATTCACCGCTGCCGATGACGCCGTCACGTTCGATCTCGACGCGGATCACCCGCGCCTCGGTGCGGCTGCCCCGGGCAATGGTGAAGTGCCCCGCCACCGGAAAGCTTTCGATCTGGGCGCGGAGCATGGTTGCGGGCACGGCGGTCTCGTGAGGTTACGCGGGATTGTCGGATGCGCGTGCTACAGGTTTTGCAGCAGCCGCGCAACGCGCCGCCCTCCCCTAATCGGCCGGAAACAGCTTCCAGCGGCGCGGACGGAAGGCGAGACGGGTCTTTTCCCCGGCGGGATGATCGAAGGGAAGGTCGATCTCGACCTTATGGCCTTCCCCGCCAATGGCCAGTTCCACCCGCCGCGTGCCGCCAACGCGGCGGGATGCGGTCACGACGCCGGCAAGGCTGGCTTCGGCATCGACCAGATCGACATCATGCGGACGGAAATAAAGATGGGCCTTGTCCCCCGAAAAACCCTGGGCGGGAAGGCCCAGGGCCCGCCCGGCCGACCAGACCTCGCCGTTTTCCACGCTCACCGGCAGGGTGCTGGATTCGCCAATAAAGCCGAAGACGAAAGGCGAGCTGGGGTGGTCATAGACCTCATCTGGGCTACCCACCTGTTCGATCCGGCCCTGGCTCATGACGCAGAGCCTGTCGGACAGTTCCAGCGCCTCTTCCTGGTCATGGGTAACGAAAACTGTGGTGTGGCCGGTGCGGTCATGGATTTCGCGCAGCCATTTACGCAATTCGCGACGCACCTGGGCGTCCAGCGCACCGAAGGGCTCGTCGAGCAGCAGCACCGCCGGCTCGATCGCCAGGGCACGGGCCAGGGCGACGCGCTGGCGCTGCCCGCCCGAAAGCTGGTTGGGGTAGCGTTTTTCGAGGCCGGAAAGCTGTACCAGATCGAGCAGCTCCATCGCGCGGCGGCGAATTTCGGCGGCCGGCGGACGCGTAGAGCGCGGGCGCACCTTGAGGCCGAAGGAGACGTTTTCCAGGATCGTCATGTGCCGGAACAGCGCATAATGCTGGAAGACGAAGCCGATATTGCGCTCCTGCACGCTTTTTTCCGAGGCGTCGGTATCGCCGAAGAAAATTCGGCCGGCGGTGGGCATTTCCAGCCCGGCGATCAGGCGCAGCAAGGTGGTCTTGCCCGAGCCCGAGGGCCCGAGCAAGGCGATCAGCTCGCCCGAGCGGATATCGAGAGAAACATCGTGCAGCGCCGGGAATCGGTCGAATTCCTTGCGGACATTGCTGGCGCGAACTTCCATAAATCAGATCCTAACTTCTAATGTCTGGCGCCGGCGGCGATATCGGCGCTGAAGCGCCATTCCAGCGCCGATTTCAGTACCAGCGTCACCAATGCCAGGAGGGCGAGGAGCGACGCCAGCGCAAAGGCGGCCGTCGCATTATATTCGTTGTAGAGCATTTCCACCTGCAGCGGCATGGTGGTGGTTTGGCCGCGAATCTTGCCCGAAACCACCGCCACCGCGCCGAATTCACCCATGGCGCGGGCATTGCACAGCAGCACCCCATACAGCAGACCCCAGCGGATATTGGGCAGGGTCACGCGCCAGAAAGTCTGCCAGCCGCTGGCGCCCAGGGACAGCGCCGCTTCTTCGTCTCCCGTTCCCTGATCCTGCATCAGCGGGATCAACTCGCGCGCGACGAAGGGAAAGGTGACGAAAATGGTGGCGAGCACAATGCCCGGCAAAGCAAAGAGGATTTCGATGCCCATGGATTTGAACATGGGCCCCAGAAAACTCCCGGCCCCGAACAGCAGCACATAGACGAGGCCGGCAATCACGGGCGACACCGAAAAAGGCAGGTCGATCAGGGTGGTGAGAAAGGCCTTGCCCTTGAACTCGAACTTGGCGATGGCCCAGGAGGCGGCGACGCCGAAGACCAGGTTGAAGGGCACGGCGACGGCGGCCACCAGCAGCGTCAGGCGAATGGCCGCTTGCGCGTCCTTGTCGGCCAGCGCCGCCAGAAACGCCGGAATGCCCTTGGCGAAGGCTTCGTGGAAAACCGCATAGAGCGGCAGCACCAGGATGACGGCCATGAAACCCAGGGCGATGGCGATGAACAGCCATCGCACCGGCAGACTTTCGCTGGTGGGGGAAGACCTAATTGCCATAGCCGTATCTCCGCCGGCTCCAGGCCTGTACAAGATTGATGAAGAACAGCATGGCAAAGGAAATCAGCAGCATGACCATGGCAATGGCCGTGGCGCCGCCATAGTTGAATTCCTGGAGGCGGATGAAAATCAGCAGCGGGGCGATTTCCGACACGAAGGGAATATTGCCGGCAATGAAAATGATGGAGCCGAACTCCCCCACGCCGCGCGCGAAGGCCAGGGCGAAGCCCGTCAACACCGCCGGGGTGAGGCTGGGCAGCAGAACGCGGCTGATGGTCTGGAACCGGTTGGCGCCCAGCGTGGCGCTGGCCTCCTCAACCTCGTGGCTCACCTCTTCCAGAATGGGCTGGATGGTGCGCACCACAAAGGGCAGGCCGATGAAGATCATGGCGATAACGATGCCCGCCGGCGTATAGGCGATGCGCCAGCCCAGCGGCGCCACCACTGCACCGATGACGCCGTTGGGCGCATAGATGGCGGTGAGCGCAATGCCGGCCACAGCGGTGGGCAGGGCGAAGGGCAGGTCGATTATGGCGTCGAACAGCCGCCGCCCGGGAAAGCGATAGCGCACCAGAACCCAGGCGATCAGCGTGCCGAAAACCACATTGATGCCGGCCGCGATCAGGGCGGTGACGAAGCTCACCCGCAACGCTCCCAGAACGCGCGGATCGGTCGCTGCCGCCCAGAAGCCCGCCGGCCCCAGTCCCGCGGAGCGGATGGCCAGCGCCAGGAGCGGCAGCAGGATGAGCAGGGAAAAATAGAGGATGGTGAAGCCCAGGGTAAGCCCGAAGCCGGGAATGACGCTGGGCTGGCGAAAGCGCCACATGCCGGGGCGGTCCACCGCCGGATGCCTGCTCATCTCGCGCCGCCGGCGCTGGCAATGGCTATCAGCACTGTCATCTGCCACTCCCGGCCTGTTCTGGACGGCAAGGCTATCGAAACAGTCGTCTTTAACAAGGAGAATGCGGCGGGTTTTTTCACCCGTTGTTAGAAAATCATCCTGCCCGGCACAGCTTTGCCAGAAACGGGCCTAGCCTGCCCTGCGGATGGCATAGCTGCACCGGCGCCCGCCAGCGACGATATGCTCATCCCGCACCACCTCGACCTCGGGGCCGAGCGCCGAGCGAAACACCTCGAGCTCGGCGCGGCAGAAGCCTTCGCAGGCGGTGGCGGCGGCGCAGATGGGGCAATGATTTTCGATCAGCACCAAGGAGCCGTCGGCCTCCTCACGCCACTCGGCCATGTAGCCTTCGGCCGAGCGCAATTCGGCCAAGGCGGCCACCTTGTCCCGAAGCGCGGCGTGCTGCTCTAGCGTCGCCTGATAGGCCAGGCGGGTCTCGGTCTCGCGCACGCCGATAATGGCATCGAGCGCCTCTTCGCCCAGAGACTGGCGAATAATGTCGAGCAATTGCACCGTCAGGGCCGCATGGGTGTCGGGAAACCGCGACTGCGCCGCCGGAGTGAGGCTCCAGCTCTGGGTGGGGCGTCCGACGCCCCTGGCCTCGGTGACAGCGGCGACCAGCCCCTCATCGGCCAGACGCGCCAATTGCTGGCGCGCCGCCTCGCCGGTCGTCCCCAGCAGTTGGCCAATGGCGGCGGCCGACAGCGCGCCATGCATCTTGAGCATCATCAAGACGCGCTCGGCCGGGCTGCGCGGCGACCAGGCCACATTTCCCAAGCCTTGGCTTGACATATCTGCCGAAGAGGTTTTCAAAGTCATAGCTTGGAAATTAGTCGGACCGGGCCCGAAACGCAAGCGCATCGCCCGTCCCACCCGAAAGGAGCCCCCGAAATGGCTTTTGAACTTCCCGCCCTGCCCTATGCCCATTCCGCCCTTGCCGAGCGCGGCATGAGCCAGGAAACACTCGAGCTGCACCACGACAAGCATCATCAGGCCTATGTGACCGCGCTCAATGGCTTCGTCGAAAAGAACGCCGACCTGCAAGGAAAGTCGCTGGAAGAAATCATCGCCTTCGCCAAGGACAAGGCCGATCTGGCTCCAGTGTTCAACAATGCCGGCCAGCATTGGAACCACATCCATTTCTGGAACGCGCTCTCGCCCAAGGGTGGCGCGCTGCCCGGAAAACTCGAAGCCAGGATTGTCAGCGACCTGGGCTCGGTCGAGGCGTTCAAGGAGCAGTTCAAGGCCGCCGCCACCAGCCAGTTCGGCTCGGGCTGGGCCTGGCTGGTGCTGGGCAGCGACGGCAAGCTCAAGGTGACCAAGACCGCCAACGGCTCCAATCCGCTGGCCACCGGCGAAGGCAAGCCGCTGCTCGGGCTCGATGTGTGGGAGCACAGCTATTACGTCGATTTCCGCAATCGCCGCCCCGACTATGTGAGCAATTTTCTCGACAAGCTCGCCAATTACGAATTCGCCGAAGCCAATCTGGGCTGAGCTTTTCCTGCGGCGGCGTTTTTGGGCGCCGCCGTCCTCTTTCAAGACTTCGGAACCGGCTGGTCAGTGCGCTGGCCCCTGCATAGACTGCGGATCATGACGACGCTTACGGCCGATTTCGACCTTCCCGACACCATGAAGCTGCGGCCGGCGCCGCGGCCGCTGATCGGCAATTCCGAATTTCGCGCGGCCCTCTCCGCCATGGCCTCGACCGTCAGCATTGTCACGGCGCGGCGTGGCGACGAGCGGGCGGGCCGCACGGTCACCTCCGTGTTCTCGCTGGCGATGAACCCGCCGACCATCCTGGTTTCCATCGACATCATGAGCCGCCTGGCCGATCTCATCGCCCGCACCGGCGGCTTCTCGCTCAGCATGCTCTCGGTGGAGCAAAGCCGCGTCGCCGACGCCTTTGCCGGCCAGGTGGCGCAGGAACAGCGCTTCCGCGAGGGTAAATGGGAAGACTGGCCATCCGGCCACCCCCGCCTGCTCGATGCGGTAACGGCGCTCGATTGCGATGTCATCGGCGCCATGGAAACGGGTACGCATGTGCTGTTTGCCGGCGCCATCGCCGAGGCGGAAACCACAACCGGGCGGGAACCGTTGATCTGGCAGCGCCGCCACTATCATGGCCTCGCCCCCCTGGGCTGAGGCGGGAGAACCGGACTTGCCCCGTTATTTCTTTCACTACCGCACCGATGAAGAATTGATCCGCGACTGCGAGGGCAGCGACCTGCCCAATCTCGACGCCGCCGAGCAAAACGCCGCCGCGCTGGCCAAGGCCATTGTCGAGCGGGCGGCAAGCACGGGGGGCGACACCACCCTCCCCCGCTCCATCGAGATCACCGATGCGGCGGGGGAGGAATTGCTTTATCTGGTCTTCTGGAGCGGACCGGCGCTGGATGAGGCGGGCGAAGACCTGATCAAGCCCGCCACCATTCACTGAGCCGAATAAATCTGGTCGAAGACCCCGCCATCACCGAAGAAATAGGGCTGCGCTTCGCGCCAGCCGCCGAAATCGGCGATGGTCACCAGCTGTACTTCGCCGAAGCGAGCCACGTCCTCGGGCGCGGCGGCCGCAGGATTGTCGGGGCGATAATAGTTCCGGGCGGCGATCGCCTGGCCTTCGTCGGAATAAAGATAGTCGAGATAGGCTTCGGCCAGATCGCGCGTCCCCTTCTTGTCCACCACGCTGTCGACGATGGCGACAGGCGGTTCGGCCAGGATAGAAATCGACGGGGTGACGATGTCGAAGGCATCGGGCCCGAGTTCTTCCAGCGCCAGATAGGCCTCGTTTTCCCAGGCGAGCAGCACATCGCCTATGCCGCGCTGCACGAAGGTGGTGGTCGAGCCGCGCGCGCCGGTATCGAGCACGGGCACATGCTTGTAGAGCCCGGAGACGAAGGCGCGGGCGGTATCGTCGCTGCCGCCATCTTGCGCCTTGGCCCAAGCCCAGGCGGCAAGCAGATTCCAGCGGGCGCCGCCCGAGGTCTTGGGATTGGGCGTGATGACCTCGACACCGTCACCCACCAGATCGCCCCAATCGGCTATGCCCTTGGGGTTGCCCTTGCGCACGAGGAAAACGATGGTCGAGGTATAGGGCGCGCTGTTATTGGGGAAGGCGTCGCGCCAGTCCGGCTTGATGAAGCCGGCATCGGCAATGGCATTGATGTCCGATTCAAGCGCCAGGGTGACGACATCGGCCTCCAGCCCGTCGATCACCGTGCGGGCCTGGGCGCCCGAGCCGCCATGAGTCACCTGCACGGTGACGGTTTCACCGGTCGTCTGCTTCCAGTGATTGACGAAGGCATCGTTGAATTCGCGATAGAGCTCGCGGGTCGGATCGTAGCTGACATTGATCAACGTCCGCTCCTGGGCGTGGCTCGTCACCACGAAGCCCATGGTCAGGGCGGCGGCGAGGGCAGCAAAGGCGAGCAGTCTGTGGGCGTTTTTCATCTCTATCTCCCATGAGATCGAATGAATAAAAGGCTACTCTTCAGGTCGTCTATTACAAGCCCAAGGGAATTTGCCGCGGGGTGGGAAAGAGAAATATCCTTCTCTGGCAGACGCAATGGGCAGAACCAGCCTTTGGAGCCGTCGAAAAGCCGATGCTTAGGCGAAAGTCGCCCTTGCCTCGCCCGGTGCAGATGGGACACTTGCCGCCTCAACCCATAGCGAGCTTTCCATGTCCCTCTCCCTTGCCGATTGGCTTGCTGCTCAATCCGTCGACCCGGCTCTGACCTCGGCCCTTGCCAGCATGGCCGCCTCCTGCGCGGAGATTGCCGTCGTGCTGCGCAATGCGCCGCTCGCGGGGCAGACCGGGCTGGCAGGGCACACCAATGTGCAGGGCGAGGCGCAAAAGGCCCTCGACGTCATCTCGAACGATATAGTTTTGAATCACTTGCGGGCCAATCCGCAGATTTCGATTCTCATTTCAGAAGAGATGGATGAAGCGGTTCACCACGAGAATCAGGGCCGGTTCATTGTTGCCACCGATCCCCTGGATGGATCTTCAAATCTCGACGTAAACGTCACTGTCGGCACCATCTTTTCCATTCTTGATGCCAAGGGCGGAATTTTGCAGCCCGGTTCCGCCCAGCTTGCCGCCGGCTATGCCGCCTACGGCCCCGCCACCAGCCTGGTGCTAACCTTAGGCAAGGGCGTTGCAGTCTTCACTCTGGATGCATCCGGCACGTTCCGCTTCACCACCGACACGGTTTCCGTGCCTGAGGCCAGCAGCGAATTTGCCATCAATACAGCGCGTGAGCGCTTCTGGGATGAAGCAACGCGCGGCTATGTCGCGGAAAATATCGCCGGCGAGACGGGAGCGGCGGGGAAGCGCTACAATATGCGCTGGGTCGGCTCGATGGTGGCCGATATCCATCGCATTCTCATGCGCGGCGGCATTTTCCTCTATCCGCTCGATAGCGAGACCCTTGCCAAGGGCGGGCGGCTACGCCTGCTCTATGAGGCAAACCCCATGGCCATGCTGATCGAGGCGGCGGGCGGGCGTTCGACCACAGGCCGACAGCGCATTCTCGATCTCACGCCCAGCGCCATTCACCAGCGCGTGCCGGTCATTCTCGGCTCGGCGGAGGAAGTGAAACGAGTAGAGGATTGGTACAACCGCGTCAGCTAGAACGGAAATTCCCTCCTTCAAATTGCAACGTTACCATGACCCGGCTATAGCTCGCGCACGCGCCGGTATTGTGGCGGCGGAAGAGGGTTCACCATGAGCAACGCGCAGCCGATCCTGTCCAAGACCAATTCCAGCCCCTGGGCGGGCCGCCCCTTCCACCGGCAATATCTGATGCGGCAGGCCAACAACCTGTTCGACTTCTTCCAGGCGGCCTCGCTCAATCCCAAGGGCGGCTTCTTCGAGCTTAGCGATGACGGGCTTCCCCTGGCTCCCGATAATGCCACGCGCCAGATCCACGTCACCACGCGCATGGTGCATTGCTTCACCATCGGCAGCCTGATCGGGCGGCCGGGATCGGATGAAATCGTCGATCACGGCATGCAATATATCTGGAACAATCACCGCGATCAGCGCCATGGCGGCTACGTCTGGTCTCTGGACGATCACGGCTTCCAGGATGCGAGCAAGCAGGCCTATGGCCACGCCTTCGTGCTGCTCGCCGCCTCCAGCGCCAAGCTCCTGGGCCACCCCCTCGCCGACAAGATGATGGCGGACGTGACCGAGGTGATCGAGGAGCATTTCTGGGACGAGAAGGCTGGCGCGGTGCGCGAGGAATTCGCGCAGGACTGGTCGCCGGTTTCCGATTATCGCGGCCAGAATTCCAACATGCACCTCACCGAGGCGCTGATGGCGGCCTATGAGGCCAGCGGCAAGCGCACCTATCTCGAAAAGGCCACGCGCATCGCCGATCTGATCATCCGCCGCAATGCTGTGGCGCTGGACTACCGCGTGGCCGAGCATTTCGACGGGCGCTGGGCGCTCGACAAGGACTATCTCGGTTCGGAAATGTTCCGCCCCTCCGGCACGACGCCGGGCCACTGGCTGGAATGGTCGCGGCTATTGTTCCAGTTGTTCATCCTCGGCCACAAGGAACACTCCTGGATGCCCGAGGCGGCGCGCAATCTCTTCCGGCAATCCATCGCGCTGGGCTGGGACACGGTTCATGGCGGCTTTTTCTACACGCTGGACTGGCAGAACCAGCCCATCATGCGCGAAAAGCTGTGGTGGCCGGTGAGCGAAGCCATCGGCGCCGCCTCGTTCATCGCCTCGCACGATACCGATCCGTTCTTCGAACTGTGGTATCGCCGGCTCTGGGATTATGCGGAAAACCACGTGATCGATCATCGGCGCGGCGGCTGGCTCAGCGAGCTCAAGGAAGATCTGACGCCAACCTCACGCCTTTTCGTGGGCAAGCCGGATATCTACCACGCTTTGCAGGCCTGCCTCATTCCGCTCTATCCCGCGCATGGGAGCCTGACGAAAGGCATTATCGAGCAGGACCATATCCGTCCGCTCTAGGTTGCCAATGCTTGCAGCGGCAGCATTCGCGGCGTAGGGAACGCGCGATGATGGAGACTGTTTCGTGGCCATGCCCCCCCTCAATCCGGCGCTGACCGAGCTGGCGCTGTCCGCCACCCTCCGGGCCGCCGATATTATCTGCGACATCTACAGCCGCCCTATCGAGGCCATTGCCAAGCAGGACGGCTCGCCGGTGACCCTGGCGGACAGGGCTGCCGAGCAGGCAATCCTGTCCATGCTGGCGCCAACGGGGATTCCCGTGCTGGCGGAGGAAAGCGCGGCGGCCGGCATCATTCCCGAGCTGGGGAACCGCTATTTCGTCGTCGACCCGCTCGATGGCACCAAGGAATTCATCAAGCGCAACGGCGAATTCGCGGTCAATATCGGGCTGGTGGAAGCGGGATTTCCCGTCATGGGCGTCATCGTCGGGCCGGTATCGGGGGCGATTTATATCGGGGATGCATCCGGCGCGTGGTTCTGCCAGCGGCAAAGCGGCGCCCTCGGCCCGCGCGAGCGGATGGAAGTCTCGCAGGCCAGGCGCCCCTGCATCGTCGCCAGCCGCTCGCATGGCCATGCCGCGCTCGCCCAATTGCGCCGCATCCTGGACGTGGAGTCCGATGTTTCGGTGGGCTCCTCGCTGAAATTCGGGCTGCTGGCGCATGGAGAGGCGCAGCTTTATCCGCGCTTCACACCCACCTGCGAATGGGATACAGCTGCGGGGCAGGCCATCGTGGAAGCTGCCGGGGGCGCCGTCATCACGCTCGATGGGGCAAGGCTTTCCTACGGCAAGCGGGAAACCGGCTTTCTCAATCCGTTCTTCGTGGCCGCCGCCAGTCTCGAACTGGCGCAGCGAGCTGCCAGCGAAATGCGCAGTCTGCTTGGCTCACCGACGAGCCATGCAACCTGATCTTAACTGATCTTCCGCATGGTCGCTCTCCTATTACTTGCGCGATTCAATCCCGGCCTATAGAGAACCGGCATATATCGGCCCGGCATATGCCCCGGCGGAGCGCGCAATGAACGTCAAGACCCTTTGCCTATCCATCCTCTATGAGGGGGAAGCGACCGGATATGAAATCCGGCGGCTTTGCGTCGAGGGCGAGTGCGCCTATTTCGTCGAGGCCAGCTTCGGCTCCATCTATCCCGCCCTTGCCCGACTCGAAAGCGAAGGGCTGGTGAGCAGTCGCACGGAGTTGCAGGCGGGCAAGCCGGCCAAGAAGGTCTACGCGATCACCGCGGCGGGGCGGGCCGCCTTTATCGAGCAATTGTCGGCGCCGCTGGCCGACGACATGTTCCGCAGTCCTTTTCTGCTGTTCGCGCGTTTCGCTCACATCCTGCCGCGCGAGCTGGTGGAGGAACGGGCCAACGAATTCCTCGAGCGCATGGTGGCGGGCCAGAAAAAACTCGAAGACGCGGCGGCGGAGCGCGAGCTCAGCCCGGCGGACAACTGGATATTAAATTACGGTCGTGCGGTGATGGAGGTTGCCCAAGGGCATATCCGGTCCCATATGCACGAATTGATTTCATTGGCGCAGGCCGAGCCGAGAAAAGACGCGGCTGAGTAACGAGGGCAAAGACGAAATGCGTGCACTGTTTTCCTATGGCCTGGCGCTGTTGATCCTGCTCGGAGCGGGCGCTTGGCTTGCCACCGGTACTCTGGTCGTGGGCGGAAATGGCCCCGGCAATGGCGAAAAGCCCATCATTTCCGTGATCGAGGGGCAGGAGCACGGTCCCCTGGCCACCAGGCTGGGTGAAGCCGGCGTGCTGGCCGAGCCACATCACCCCGCCGCCGACCCGGCCATGACCATTGCCCAGCGCAATGAGGAGCAGACCGGCTCAAGCACTTCCTTACCCAGTGTGCGCGTGGTGACCTACACCGCCCAGCCGATGCAGATCGACGTGCCGCTGCGTGGCCGCACCCAGGCCAAAGCCTCGGTCAGTGCCGTGGCGGAAACCGCCGGCATCGTCGACGAGGTCCATGTCTCCAAGGGCCAGCAGGTCAATGCGGGCGATCTGTTGTGCACGCTCGACAAGGGCACCCGCGCCGCCGCCGTCGCGCAGGCGCAGGCTGGAATCGAACAGGCAAATGCCAATCTGGCCCAGGCGCAGCTCGCCTATGACACCAATGCCGAATTGCGCGCCAAGGGCCTTGCCGCCCCCAACACCGCCCAGACCGTGGAAGCCTCGCTGAGCGGCGCCCGGGCGGCGCTTTCGTCCGCCCAGGCCGGGCTGGACAATGCCCAGGCCGAGCTCGACCGCACGGAGATCGTCGCCAAGGTGAGCGGCGTGGTGCAGGACCCCGTCGCCGTCGCCGGCTCGCTGCTGGCCCAGGGCCAGCCCTGCGCCGCCATCGTGCAACTCAACCCCATGGTCTTTGTCGGCCAGGTTCCCGAATCCCGCATCGCGCTGGCCCGGACCGGGCTCGACGCCCAGATCACCACCGTGACCGGCGTGCATGCTGCCGGCAAGGTGACCTTCATCTCCTCCGTGGCCGACAACGCCACGCGCTCCTTCCCGGTGGAAATCGAGTTCCCCAATGCCGATCTGTCGGTACGCGACGGCCTCACCGCGCAGGCGATCGTGACACTGGGCAGCACGCTCGGCCATCTGTTGCCGCAATCGGTGCTGACGCTGGACGATGAAGGCGTTCTGGGCGTGCGCACTGTGGAAGGCGACAAGGTTGCCTTCTATCCGGTCACCATCGTCAGCGATACGCGCGAAGGCGTGTGGGTGTCGGGTCTGCCCACCGTCAGCCAGGTCATCACCGTCGGCCAGGAAAACGTAACCGCCGGGCAGACCGTCAAGCCCAGCCCCGCCGAGACCGCCCCGTCCGCCAGCGAAGAAAGCGTCTGATATGGTCGAGTTCATCGTCAAAATCCTCAGGATGCCGCGTGTCGTCCTGACGGTCATGGTCATCATGCTGGCCGCGGGCGTTTCGGCTTATGTGTCGCTGCCCAAGGAAAGCTTCCCGGCCATCGACGTCCCCTATCTCTATGTGTCGATCAGCCAGACGGGTGTGTCGCCGCGCGACGCGGAAAACCTGCTGGCCAAGCCAGCAGAAGAAGAGCTGGCCACCCTGCCCGGCCTTCTGAACATCAGTTCGACCTCGACCACCGGCCACGCCTCGGTATTCCTCGAATTCGACATCAATACCGACAAGGACCAGGCGCTGGCCGACACAAGGGCACGCATGGATGCGCTCAAGGCCAAGCTGCCCACCGACGCCAACGACCCCAGCGTTCACGAAATCGATCTGGTGGGCATGCCCATCATCTCGGTGGCGGTCTATGGCAACGCTCCGGAAAAGGAACTGGTGCGCCGCGCCGAGGACCTTCAGGATGCGCTGGAAGCCATTGCCGAAGTGCGTGAAGCCAAGCTTTCGGGCGCGCGCGACGAAATTCTCGAAGTGCGCATCGACCTGCTGCGGCTGGAAGCCTATGGGCTGTCCGCCGGCCAGTTGCTGGACGCGCTGGCACGCAACAACATGGTGGTGCCGGGCGGCACCATCAACAGTGGCCAGGGTTCGTTCAATATCGAGGTTCCCGGCCTCATCACCACTCCCAAGGACCTTTACGAACTACCGCTCAAGACCGACGGCAACACCGTCGTCACCTTTGGCGACGTGGCGACCATTACCCGTACATTGGCCGACGCCACCAACTACACCATGGTCAACGGCTCCCCTGCCCTGATCCTGGGCGTTTCCAAGAAGCTGGGCACCAATATCATCGACGTGTCCGAGAAGGTGCGCGCGACCACCGAGGAACTGGCCAAGAGCTGGCCGGAAGGGGTGCAATACAGCTTTTTCCTCGACCAGGCCGAAACCACGGCGTCGCTGTTCCGCTCGCTGGAAGCGGCGGTGCTGACGGCCGTCGCGCTGGTGCTCATCACCTGCGTGGCCACGCTGGGCGTGCGGCCGGCCATCATGATCGGCATGTCCATCCCGCTCTCGTTCATGATGGCGTTCCTGGTGGCGCAGATGCTGGGCATGACCATCAACATGATGGTGATGTTCGGCCTCGTCATCGCCGTGGGCGTGCTGGTGGACGACCCCGTGGTGGTGGTCGAATATGCCGAGCGCAAATTGCAGGAGGGCATTTCCAAGAAGGAAGCCTTCATCCTGGCCGTGCGCAAGATGTTCGTGCCCGTGGTGGGCGCGACGGCCACGACGCTGGGCGCCTTCGTGCCGCTGCTGTTCTGGCCGGGCATTATCGGCAAGTTCATGAGCTACCTGCCGATGATCGTCATCATCGTCATGATCGCCTCGCTGGTTTCGGCGCTGATCTTCATGCCGGTGATCGGCGCGGCCATCGCCTCGGCCCATGTCGACCCCAAGGCCAAGGAAGCCGCCGACACGGTGATGTATGCCGACAAGTTCGACTCCAAGAAGGTTCGCGGCCTCACCGGCATCTATGTGCGCACCATGGAGCACCTGCTGCACTGGCCGCTGCCGACGCTGGCGGTGGGCTTCGGCATCATCGTCACCATCTTCGTGACTTATGCCACCCATCCTACGGGCACCGAGGCCTTTCCGGCGTCCGAGCCGGAATTCGCCACGGTGGCAGTGGTCGGGCGAGGCAATTATTCGCCCGAAGAAATCCGTGACATGATGGTGGATATCGGCAACGAGATTATGCAGGTCCAGGGTATCCAGGACGTCATCATGCAATTCGGCTCGACCGGCGCCTTCGGCTCGACCCCGCCCGACACGATCGGCAATTTCCAGCTACAGCTGGTCAACTATGCCCACCGCGTCAAGGCCGAGGAAATTTTCGCCAATATCCGCGAACGCGTGGACGGCTTTGCCGGCCTCGACATTCAGGTGCTGGCGGCGGAGAATGGCCCGCCGGCCGGCAAGGACATCAATATGCGCGTCGAAAGCACGCATTATGACGACCTCGTGCCGGTGGTCAGCGCCATTCGCGCCAAGCTCGAATCCATGCCCGAAACCGTGGATATCGAGGACGGCCGCCCCTCCCCCGGCATCGATTGGCAGATCACCATCGACCGCAACGAAGCCGGCAAATACGGCATCGGCGTGCGCGAGCTGGCGCCCTATGTGCAGCTCGTCACTTCGGGCGTGAAGCTGGGCACCTATCGCGACGACGAAACCGGCAAGGAACTCGACATCAAGGTGCGCCTGCCGGCCAATGAGCGCACCTTCGACTCGCTGGATTCGATGCGCATCGCCACCGCTTCCGGCATGATCCCGGTGAGCAATTTCCTCGAGCGCACCGCCGTGCCCAAGGTGGCCAATATCGAGCGGCGCAACCAGGTCTATGTCATGCCCATTGCCTCGGGGCTGCAAAACCTGCCCGAAGGCGTCTACGCGGCCGACAAGGTGGCGGAACTGCAAAGCTGGATCGCGGAGCAGAACTTCCCCAGCACGGTGAGCGTGGCCTTTACCGGCGCCGAGGAGCAGATGGGCGATGCCAATGCCTTCATCGTCCAGGCCTTCGGCATGGCCATGTTCCTGATCTTCTTCATCCTGCTGCTCGAATATA
>NZ_JAUCDN010000042.1:0-16087 GCF_034675085.1 Devosia sp. | reverse complement strand
GAGAATTTCATGCGGTCGGCGGAGACATCCGGCGCCAGCGCTATCGGATTCGGCGTGGGCAAAAGGGACATCGGCAATGGCCCAGTGAAGGACATCGCGGCCAGCGCCATCCCCCCCGTCGCCATGGCGGTCCTGCTTACCGCCTGGCTCGCGGCCGGCCTGTTCATCGCCTATGACATCCTGACCAGCATGGACGCAGCGGAATTCGGAGAAACCACGCTGTGGCCGGGCGTCGTGCAGCGCGGCGGGGTGGCGCTCATGCTGGCGACGCTGCTCGGGCTGGCGGCGGCATTGCGCCAGAATGGCGACATGCCCGACCGCACCCAGCGGCACAACTACCAGACGCTGGCCGCTGCCATTCCGATGGGCGTGGCCTGCTGGACGCGCACGGGGCAACTCATCGTTTGCAACGAGCATTATCGCAGCGGGCTGGGCATGGGCAAAACCAGCCTCACCTATCAGCAGGCGGTCAAGCGCATCACCATGGGCGGCTATATCAAGCTGGTGAGCGAGGATGCCGGCAGCCGCATGATGGAACTGCATCGCGACGACGGCACCTGCCTGCTGATCGACGAGCGCCCGCTGGGCGAGGGCGGCTTCATGACGCTGGTCAGCGACATCACCGAAGCAAAAAAGACCGACACCCTGCTCCACACCATCCGCCAGGAGCAGCGCCTGCTCGCCCGCCGCTATCACGAGGAAAAGCTCAAGGCGGAGGCGGCAAGCCGCTCCAAGACCAATTTCCTCGCCCATCTCAGCCACGACATCCGCACGCCCCTCAACCACATCATCGGCTTTGCCGAGCTGATGCGGCACGAAACCTTCGGGCCGCTGGGCGATGCGCGCTATGGCGACTATATCCGCTCTATCCAGACCTCCGGCGAGCACCTGCTGGCCAGCTTCGCCACCATTCTCGAACTGGCCGAACTCGAAAGCGGGCAGAAGGCGCTGCGCAGCGAAAAGGTGGCGGTGGACGAGCTTCTCGATACCATGGTGCAACGCTTCCGCGCCCAGGCAGTGCGGGCGGGCGTGCTGTTCGTTCTGGGCGAGGGCAGCGGCGCGGTGGTGCATGGCGACAAGCTGGGCCTGTCGCGCATGATCGGCAATCTGGTGGAAAACTCCCTGCGCTTCACGCCCTCGGGCGGGCGGGTGACGCTGGCGGCCTTCGCTGCCCATGACGGGGTGGTGATCGAGGTGACCGATACCGGCATCGGCATGAGCGAGGAGCGGCTGGAAAAGCTCTCGCAGCCCTTCGCGCTGGGCGACGCCGCCTTTACCCGCGAAGGCGTGGGCTCGGGCCTGGGCATCGCCATCGCCCGCGCCATCGCCGAGCAGAGCGGGGGCCAGCTGGCCATCGATTCCAGCCCGGCCCTGGGCACGACAGTGGCCATCTCGCTGCCATTGGCCGAAATGCCGGCCTTGCAGGCGGCCTAAAGCCCCCTCGCCTTTTCATACCATTGCGCGGCGGCAGCGCTGACTTCGGCGCGCATGTCGACAAGGTCGAGCTCGAGCCGGGCGAAGTCGGGATAGTGGGTCAGCCCGGCGAGAAGCTCGCGGAAGGAACCGGACCAGGCTTCGTCCCGGAAGGGATTGACCAGCGCCGAACTCACTACCTGCAAGACGGTGGAATAGGTGTCGTGGATTTCGGCCAGCCGCGCGCCCTGCGGCACAAGGCCGGCCTCGCCCAGCCGGGCGAGCACACGGGCGGTGGGCGCCTGGGGCGCGGCAACGGCGCCGCCGGCGACCAATTGCGCCGACTGGGCGATGAATTCCAGATCGACCAGCCCGCCCTCGGCCAGCTTGAGATCGAAGGGGTGGCGCGGTGGCCGCTCGCGGGCCATCAATGCGCGCATTTCGGTCACGTCGGCGATGGTCTTGGCGGCGTCGCGCGGGCGGGCCATGACCTCGGCCAGGGCCGCATCGATTTCCGTCGCCAGGCCCGCATCGGCGGCGATGACGCGGGCGCGGCTCAAGGCCAGATGCTCCCAGGTCCAGGCATTGTCGCGATGATAGGCACGAAAGCCGGCAAGGCTGGTGGCGAGCGGGCCGGCATTGCCCGAGGGGCGCAGGCGCATATCAGCCTCGTAGAGCACGCCTTCGGCGGTGGGTGAGCTGACCGCCGCCACCAGCCGCTGGGTAAGGCGGGTGTAGTAATGATTGGTGCTGAGGGCGCGCTCGCCGTCGGATTCGGTTTCGGGCGCCTCATAGAGCAGGATGAAATCAAGATCGGAGGTGGCCGTCATTTCGCGGCTGGCCATCTTGCCGAAGGCCAGCAAAGCCACCCGGCCTCCGGCAATGCGGCCATGGCGGCGCTCGAACTCGCTGCGCACGCTGCCGAACAGCCGGTTGACCAGGGTTTCGGCCAGGGCCGTGAACTGCTCCCCTGCCCCGACGGCGCTGACGGTGCCCGAGAGCAGGCCCGCCGCGATGAGGAATTTCTGCTCCTGCCCGATGATGCGGGCGCGATCGATGATCTCCTCATAGGAGCGCGCCTCGGCCAGGAACGCGTCGACCTTGGCCACCAGCACATCGCGATGGGTGACTTCATTGGCGAAGGCCGGATCGATCAGCCCGTCCATGACATGGGCGCGGTGGATGACCGCCTCGGCCATGCGCGGCGCGGAGGCCATGAGCTGGACGAGCAGCGTGCGCAGATTGGCATGGGCGCGCAGAAGGGCGAAAAGCTGCACGCCGGAGGGCAGGCGCGAGAGGAAATCGTCGAAGCGCGCCAGCGCCTCGTCGGCATTGCCGGCCCCGCCCAGCGTTGCCAGCAGCGCCGGCAAAAGCTCGGTCAGATGGGCGCGGGCGGCAGCGGCGCGGGTGGAGGGATAGCTGCCATAGTGCCATTTGCGCACGGTCTGGATGGCCTTGGGCGCATCGACAAAGCCCATGGCCGACAGGGTTTCCAGCGTGCCCGGATCGTCGTCATTGCCGGTGAAGACGAGGTTGCCCTCCCCGCTGCCCAGCGTTTCTCCCTCGGTGAAGAGTTCGGCATAATAGCCCGCCACCCGCTCCAGCGCGGCGCGGTAGCGGGCCTCGAAGGCGGCAAGGTCCGCCTCGCCCATGAGCCGGCCGATGACGGCAACCTCTTCGGCGGAGGGCGGCATGGTGTGGGTCTGCTCGTCGCGCAGCATTTGCAGGCGGTTTTCCACCGCGCGCAGGAACCAGTAGGTCTCGGTCAGCTCGTGCGCGGCCCTGGGCGTGATCCAGTTGGCCCCGGCCAGCGCGGCCAGCGCCTCGGCGGTGGGGCGCACGCGCAGGGCTTTGTCGCGGCCGCCAGCGATCAATTGCTGGGTCTGGGTGAAAAACTCGATCTCGCGGATGCCGCCGCGCCCTAGCTTGACGTTGTGGCCCTCGACGCGGATATCCCCGACATTGCGGGCGACGTTGATCTGGCGCTTCATCGCCTGGATATCTGCGATGGTGGCGAAATCGAGATGCTTGCGCCAGACATAGGGCGCCAGCTCGCGCAGGAAGGCCTCGCCCACCGCCCGGTCGCCGGCGCAGGGACGCGCCTTGATCCAGGCGGCGCGCTCCCAGTTCTGGCCCCGGCTTTCATAATAGGCCAGCGCCGCCCCGAAGGAGAGGGCCACCGGCGTCGCCCCCGGATCGGGGCGCAGGCGTAGATCGGTGCGGAACACATAGCCATGGGCCTGCTGGTCCTGCATCAGCCCGACCAGCTTCTGCACCATGCGCGAATAGATGCGCGTCGCCTCGCCCGGATCGGCGAGCACGCGCTTTTCGGCATCGAAAAATGCAACGATGTCGATATCGGAGGAATAGTTGAGCTCCTGCCCGCCATGCTTGCCCAGCGCGAAGATGGCCAGGCCCGAATTGGCGGCGGTGGCCTGCTCGGATGGAATGGCCAGCAGCCCTTTTTCGGCGGCGCGGCGCATCAGCAGGTTGAGCGCGGCGTCGAGCGCCACGTCGGCAAGCTCGGAAAGCGCGGCGGTGGCGCGCGCCGTGCTCCAGGCGCCGCCGGCGTCGGCAATGGCGGCCCGCAGGGCCACACGCCCCGTGGCGATGCGCAATGCCGGCGCCAGCGCCTCTTCGCCATCGGCCGTCTCGCCGGCGCTGACCACCCCGGACAGGGTTTGTGCCAGCACCGCATCGAAATCGGCATCCAGCGCCCCGGCCAGCCAGGCGACATTGGCCTGGGCGAGGCCCAGCAGGTAGGGAGCCGATTCCAGCAATGGCCCCAAAGCCGGCGCGGCCCGGGCGATAGCCTCCCCCTCCCCCGGCGGCAGGCCCGCGCGCCAGGCATCGAATTGAGGGGTGGCGAGGGGCGGCAGGGCAGCTAGGGATGAGACCATAAGCGAGGGATAAACCGGCACCAGCGGCTGGGCAAGGCACAACACCTCGCCTCACCCGCGGAGTCATTCCGGCGCAGGCCGGAATGACTCCGTGGAAGGGAAGCAATATCGAGCCAACCTAGGCCCCGGGCAGATCGATCACCGCCCGAACGCCCGGCCCGTTATCCTCGATGCGGAACGCCCCGCCATGCAAGCGGGCCACGGCGTTGACCAGCGACAGGCCCAGCCCCGAGCCGGGCTCGGAGCGGCTTTTTTCCAGCCTCACGAAACGCTCCAGCACGCGGGCGCGGTCGGGCTCGGCAATGCCGGGGCCGTTATCGGCCACCACGATGAGCACGCGCCCGTTTTCGCGGCGCAGGCTGACGCTTATATGCCCTTCACCCTCACCCTCGGGCCGGGCGTATTTCACCGCGTTTTCGAGCAGGTTGACCATGGCCTGGCCGATCAGCTCGCGGTTGGCGCGCAGATGCACGCCCTCCTCGATGCCGGTTTGCACGACGATCCCGGCATCCTCGGCCACCGGTCCGTAAAGCTCGGCGACATCGGCCACCACGGCGCTGACATCGATGTCCACCAGCGCGCCGGAGGGGGAGCCGGCCTCGGCGCGGGCGATCATCAGCAGGGCGTTGAAGGTGCGGATCAGCCGGTCGCTCTCGGCAATGGTGGTTTCCAGCGCCTGCTGGCGAATCTCGTCGGTAGCGCCGTCGCGCAGGGCGGATTCGGCCTGGCTGCGCAGGCGGGTCAGCGGGGTCTTGAGGTCATGGGCGACATTGTCGGTCACCTCCTTGAGGCCTTGCAGCAATTGCTCGATGCGGTCGAGCATGGCGTTGAGATTGGTGGCCAGGCCATCGAACTCGTCATTGCGCCGCGTCACCGGCACCCGCTCGGAGAGGTTGCCCGACATGATCTTGGTGGAGGTGTCGCGGATGGTGTCGATGCGGTGGAGCACGCGGCGGGCGGTGATGCCGCCGGCAATGAGCGAAAACAGGATGATCCCCAGCACGCCCAAGAGGAAGCTCTGCACGATGATGGCGGAAAAGCCGCGCCGCTCGACCACGTCGCGCCCCACCACCAGCCGCATGCCGTTGCTCAGCTCCACCGAGCGCACCACGGCAAAACCGCTGCGCGCGCCGTCCGGCGCAGCGTCGGAGGCTCCCCAGAAGGGATTGGCCCTCTCATAGTCGAAACTATAGATGCCCGGCTCGATCAGCACATTGGCGGGCACGTCGGTGACGTTGCCGAGCAGGAACTGGCCCGAGGCATCGCCCAGATAATAGACGCCCGGCCCCGGCGCGCGGGCAATGCGGTCAAGCGCGAAGGCCAGGGCGCGCACGCCCTGTTCGGCGTCGATGCGCTGGAACATGCGCACTTCGCGGTCGATATCGACCGCCTGCTGGCGCTGGATCTGCACGCTGGACTGCCAGGTGATGAAGGCCAGCAGCAGGATGGCGAAGAGCGAGAAGATGAGGATGAAAGTGGCGGTCAGCCGGACGGTGGAGGTGCGCCAGAGCTGGACGAAGCGAGACACGGCCTACTCGCGGATCATATAGCCGGCGCCGCGCACGGTATGCAGCAGGGGCGAGGCGTGGCCCTTGTCGATCTTGGAGCGCAGGCGCGACATATGCACGTCGATGACGTTGGTCTGGGGGTCGAAATGATAGTCCCAGACATTTTCCAGCAGCATGGTGCGCGTCACCACCTTGCCGGCATTCTTCATCAGATATTCGAGCAGGCGGAATTCGCGCGGCTGGAGCAGGATGGCCTCGCCGCCGCGCTCCACCTTGCGCGAGAGCCGGTCGAGCGAAAGATCGGCCACGGCATAGCTGGTGGCGGCTTCCGAGGGGCTCGAACGGCGCGCCAGCACTTCCACGCGCGCCAGAAGCTCGGTGAAGGCATAGGGCTTGGTGAGATAGTCGTCGCCGCCGGCGCGCAGGCCGGTCACGCGGCCGTCAACCTCTCCCAGAGCGGAGAGAATGAGCGCCGGGGTCTTGTCGCCCTCGGCCCGCAGCGATTCGATGATGGAAAGGCCATCGCGGCGCGGCAGCAGGCGAGCGACGATGAGCCCATCGTAGTCCAGGCCCGAGGCCATGGCATAGCCGGTTTCGCCGTCGGCGGCGTGGTGGGTGATGTGGCCGGCTTCATCCAGGGCCTGGATGAGATAGCTGGCCGCTTCGCGGTCATCCTCGATCAGCAGGATTTTCAACCGTCCACTCCATAAGGCAATTGGGGAGCGGCCCCGGAGACGAAGCCCGGAGCCGCCAGATGGATTATTCGCTCAGCGGCAGGCCGATATAGCGCGCATTGCCATCGCGGCTGGCCTTGACCAGGGCGGTGTTGCGGCCCTGGGCCTTGACGCCGTCAATCGCCTTTTCAAACTCGTCGAGCGAGCTGACCGGGGTGTTGTTGACCTCCAGGATGGTGTCGCCCACGGCCAGGCCCTTGGAGGCCGCGGCCGAATCGGGGTCGACATTCTGCACCAGCAGGCCGCCCGAGCCATCGGCATTGGGCACCAGGCTCAGCCCGACACTGGATTCGGTGGGCAGCTCGGCCGGGGGCACCGGCGCCTGCTGCTCATCGGCCTGGGTGGCGGCGGCCTCGTTGAGCGTGCCGAGCTTGACCGACAGCTTGGTTTCGGCCCCGTTGCGCCAGATGGTCAGTTCCACCGTGGTGCTGGGCGACTTGCCGGCAATGGTGCGGCTGAGGTCGAGCGCGTCATCGATGGGATCGCCATCGACGGCGGTGATGATATCGCCCGACTTGACGCCCGCCGGGCCGGCAGGGCCGTCCTCGGCGATATTGCTGACGATGGCGCCCTTGGCATTGGCCAGGCCCGCCCCGTCGGCGATGTCGCGGTTGACGTCCTGGATACCGACGCCGAGATAGCCACGGGTCACGGTGCCGCTGTCGATCAGTTGCTGCACGATGCCCTTGACGGTGGCGGCGGGGATGGCGAAGGCGATGCCGACATTACCGCCATTGGGCGAATAGATGGCGGTATTGACACCCACCACCTCACCCTTGGTGTTGAAGGCCGGGCCACCGGAATTGCCGGTGTTCACCGCCGCGTCGATCTGGAGGAAATCGCCGTAATTGGAACCGCCGATATTGCGGCCCGAGCCGGAGATGACGCCCACGGTGACGGTGCCGCCGAGCCCGAAGGGGTTGCCCACCGCGACCACCCAGTCGCCGACGCGGCTCTGGTCGGTCTCGAAATTGACGAAGGGCAGGTCGGTGCCTTCGATCTTGAGAACGGCCAGGTCGGTGCGCTCGTCGGTGCCCACGATCTTGGCCACCTGCTCGGTGCCGTCGTCGAAGACCACGGTGACCTTGGTGGCGTCGGTGACCACGTGGTTATTGGTCACCACATAGCCGTCGGCCGAAACGATGAAGCCCGAGCCGGCCGCCATGAACTGGCGCGGCCGCTGCTGGCGCTGGGGCGCCTGCTGGCCGAAATCGCCGCCAAACTGGTCGAAGAAATCCTTGAAGGGGTGGCCTTCGGGCAGGTCGGGGAAATTGAACTCGAAATTGCCGCCGCCGCGCCGCACGGTGCGGGGGCTTTCCTCGGCCTCCACCAGGATGGACACCACGGCGGGCTTGACCGCCTCCACCAGATCGGCAAAGCCGGCCTGGGGCTGGGCGGTCTGGGGCACGGTGATCTGGGCGACGTTCTGCACCTGGGCATTGGCCACCTGGCCAGTCATCACAAAGGCGGTGCCGACACCGCCGATACCGACCAGCAGGGCGAGGGCAGACGCCCCGAGCCAGCGGCTGGTACGCTTGAGAATGGACGAGCGCATCTGAATTCTTCTCCTTCGCAAGCCCTCACAGCTATGGGGCACAGATATGGACCCTGCCATCTTTCTGCGAGGTTGCGCCAACATTAAACCTTGGCAATGTTGCCGGCAGCAATGGGGCAGCGCCCCGCCGGCATCGGGCTAACGCGGCAAGGAGCGATCCAGTTCGTCCAGCGCCGCCTGTTCCTCGGCGCTGAGCTCGCCCGCCGGTGGCCGACGGCGGCGCGCGGCGAAGGCCAGCCCCCCCAATCCCGCCAGCAACAGGACCGGCGCGGCAATCCAGAGCAACACCGTATGTTCGTTGAGGCGCGGATTGAGCAGCACATATTCGCCATAGCGGTCGACCAGGAACTGGCGCACCGCCTCGTCGCTGTCGCCGGCCAGCAGCCGCTCGCGCACCAGGATGCGCAATTCCCGCGCCAGGTCGGCGTCGCTGTCGTCGATCGACTGATTCTGGCAGACAAGGCACCGCAGGCCGGCCGAAATCTCGCGGGCGCGCTGCTCCAGCGCGACATCGGGCAGGATTTCGTCGGGATTGACGGCCAGGGCCGGGGTGACGACGAGGCACAGGGCCAGCATCAGCGCGCGCAGCCAGGTCATGGCGCCGCCCTCGCGGCCACACGCGCCGCCTGCCTGGGCGCGCCGACGCGCAGGCGCCGGTCGGTGAGCGAGAGGAAGCCGGCAAAGGCCATGACCAGCGCGCCCAGCCAGATCAGCGTCACATAGGGCTTGTGCCAGATGCGGATGACATGGGTGTCCTCCAGCGGCTCGCCCAGTTGCAGATAGAGCTGGGAGAAGCCGTAGGTCTCGATGGCCGCTTCGGTGGTCGGCATGCCGCTGGCCACATAGGTGCGGCGGTCGGCAAGGGTCTGGCGCGTCGAGCCGTCGGGCGCGGTGATGGTGAAGCGCCCCTCGTCGGACATGTAATTGGGCCCGGGCACCTGCCCGAAGCTATCGAAGCTGACGACATAACCGGAGAGTTCGGCGGTTTCGCCGGGGTTGAGCGTGGTCACCAGCTCGGTTTCCCAGGCGCTGGTGGCCACGATCCCCAGCACGGTCAGCCCCAGCCCAAGATGGGCGATGGCGGTGGACCAGGCCGAGCGCGGCAGGCCGACCAGCCGGCGCAGGCTGTCGGCCAGCGGAATGCGGCCGACCTTGCCGCGCTCGATCAGCTCGGCAATGGCGCCGAACGCCACCCAGAAGCCCAGCAGCAGCCCCAGCGGCGCCAGCGAAATGGAGACCCCGCCCAGCGCGGAAATGAGAATGGCGAGGAACACCGCCAGCGCGCCCGCCCCCATCAGCCTTTGCGCCGCCGCCAGCACGTCGGCGCGCTTCCAGGCCAGAAGCGGCCCGAAGGGCAGGACGATCAGCAGCGGCGCCATCAGCGCCCCGAAGGTGAGATTGAAGAACGGTGCGCCCACCGAAATGGTGGTGCCGGCCAGCGCATCGAGCAGCAGCGGATAGAGCGTGCCGACCAGGATGGCGCCCACGGCGGTGGCGAGGAAGAGATTGTTGAGGATCAGCGCGCCTTCGCGGCTCACCGGGGCGAAAAGCCCGCCCTGGCGCAGCGCCGGCGCGCGCAGGGCGAAAAGGAAGAAGGCGCCGCCGATCACCACCGCCAGCAGCGACAGGATCACCAGGCCGCGCGTGGGATCGCTGGCAAAGGTATGCACCGAGGTGAGGATGCCCGAGCGCACCAGGAACGTGCCCAGCAGGGACAGCGAGAAGGTGATGATGGACAAAAAGACCGTCCAGATCTTGAGCGCGTTGCGCTTTTCCATCACCAGCGCCGAATGCAGCAGCGCCGTGCCGGCCAGCCAGGGCATGAAGCTGGCATTTTCCACCGGGTCCCAGAACCACCAGCCGCCCCAGCCCAGCTCGTAATAGGCCCAGTACGAGCCCATGGCGATGCCCAGGGTGAGAAAGGTCCAGCTCAGCAGCGCCCAGGGCCGCACCCAGCGCGCCCAGGCCTGGTCGATGCGCCCCGAAATCAGCGCCGCGATGGCGAAGGAAAAGCAGATCGAAAAGCCGACATAGCCGGCATAGAGCAGCGGCGGATGCAGGGCCAAGCCGATATCCTGGAGCACCGGATTGAGGTCGTTGCCTTCCAGCGGCGCGGGGAAGACGCGCGCGAAGGGATTGGAGGTAAAGAGCGTAAAGCCGGTGAAGGCGGCGGTGAGCAGGCTTTGCGTGGCCAGCACCAGCGCCAGGAGGTCACCCGGCAGGCGGCGCCCGAAGGCGCCCACCATGGCCCCGAATGCGACGAGGATGAAAATCCACAAAAGCATCGAGCCTTCATGATTCCCCCATACGCCGGAGATCTTGAAGATCAGCGGCTTGAGCGAATGGGAATTGTTGACGGCCAGCAGCAGGCTGAAATCGGAGGTGACGAAAGCCTGGATAAGCGCGGCAAAGGCCACCGCCACCAGCACGAATTGCAGGATGGCGCCCTGGCTCAGCACCAGCGCCACGCGCTGGCCGGTCCGCCAGAAGCCATAGCCGCCCAACGCCGAGACGGAAGCGATGGCGAAGGCGAGGATAAGCGCGAAATGCCCGAGTTCAATGCTCACGCGTCACCCCTTCTTCCCTCACCTCTCCCCCAAAGGGAGAGGTCGACCCTCTTGGGGCAGGTGAGGGGGCCTTCCCCACACACCGCATCCGGCAAAGGCCCCCGCACCCGGCGCTGCGCGCCGACCTCTCCCCCAAAGGGAGAGGTGAAGGCCGGCCAGCGGAGAGCGCCCCTCCTTGCGTCCCCTCCGGCCGCCATTCGCCCTGGGCCTTGAGCGCCTCGACCACTTCCTTGGGAATATAGTTCTCATCATGCTTGGCCAGCACATTGGTGGCCTTGAACACGCCCTCCGGGGAGAGGCTCCCCTCGACCACCACCCCCTGCCCTTCGCGGAACAGGTCGGGCAGGATGCCGGTATATTCGGTGGCGATGTCTTCCCCGCCATCGGTGACGGCGAATCGGTTGAGCTGGCCTTCGCGCTCCCAGTTCACCACCAGCCCACCAATGCGCACGGCATGGCCGGGGGCGATCTCGCGGGCGATCAGCTCGGTGGGCGAATAGAAGAACACGATCTGGTCGCGCAGCGCCACCAGCACCAGCGCGGTGGCCAGCGCCAGCACGGCGGCGAGCCCGGCGATGAGGGCGAGGCGCTTCTGCTTGCGCGACCAGCCCTTCTTGCGGATGACGGTTTGCGTGGTCATGGCTGGACTCCAGTCAGTTTGAGGCCGTTGGCAAGGGCCAGCGTGTCAAGTTCCCCCCGGTCGAAGGCGCGCGGATAAGCCAGCACCGCTGCGTCGAACGCGCCCTGCGCCTTGTCCTTGTCGCCGAGCACGAGATAGGCGCGCACCAATTGCGTCCATTCCTCGATGCTCCCGCCCGAGGCGGCGAGGCGCTCGGCCAAACCCGTGACCATGGCCTCGATCATGGCGGTCTGCTCGTCGGCATCGTCGGGGGCGGTGCCGCCGTTTTCGGCCGCCGCCAGACCCTGCCTTGCCGCCTCAACCCAGGGCTCGCCGCCCTTGGAAAGCGCCAGCGCATCCTGCCAGGCGGCGATGGCGGCGGGGAAATCGCCCTGCCGGGTCAGCTCGGAGGCCAGATAGAGCCTGGACAGCACATGGCCGGGCTCGGCCGCCGCGGCGGTGCGCAATTCCGCCATGGCCTCGGGCGAGCCGGCCTCCCCCGAAGCCAGGATCAGCGCCTCGGCCCGGCGGGTGCGCAGGTCGGCGGTGGGCGCATCCAGGGCCATGATGCGGGCATAGGCATTGGCGGCGTCGGCATAGCGCCCCATTTCCAGATAGGCTGGAGCGATGACGGTCCAGGCGCGCAAATCGTCGGGATGGGTTTCGAGCTGGGCTTCGATGCGGGCGATGGCGTCATCGAGATCGATGGTCTGGACCGCCGCCTCGCGCCCCGCCAGCGGCTGGGCCGGCAGGTCGGGGCGGCCGAGAAAAACGTAAAGACCCAGCGACAGGGCGGCAATGGCGGCAAGACCGACAAGCAGCGGCGCCCGTCCGAACCCGCCCTTGGGCGCGGCACGGCCGGCTTCCGCCTTATGACGCAGGATTTCGCGCGCCAGTTCGCCCCTGGCGGCCAGGGCCTCGGGCTCGCCGAGCTTGCCCGCCGCCAGATCGGCGTCGATTCCGGCCAGGATCAGGCGGAAATCGGCCTCGTCGACGCCGGTTTCGGCCGGCATGCCGGCCAGGCGCGGCCCTGCGGCATGATATAGCGCGGCGCAGGCAATGGCGGTAACGGCAATGACGATGAACCAGAAAATCATGGGCCCTGAACGCTTCGAACCGGCATGCGGCATGACACGTCCTTCTATAAGCCCAATGGGGCGAAAAACCACCGAAAGACGCAGTTTGGGGGCGGACGCATTGCCACAGGGCGGGCGCGGCCTAAAGCGCGTCGCGATCTTTCAGATTCGCTCCATGCGCCTTAGCCTTTTATTTTAGCGCATGTCTTTATCCCGAAACCGGTTCCCACTTTCGGGAGACATGCTGTAAACGCCCCGTGCCTTTAAAACCCCTAGCCCCGCCGCTCCGCCGTGGCGCGGGCGCGGCGCAGGGTTTCGGCATAGTCGGGGTTGAAGCGCACCTCGGCCATCTTGATGCCGGCATCGAGCCGGGCGCCGATGGCCACGTCGTCGGGATGGGTGCGGATGAGGTCGAGATTGCGCTGCAAATGCTGCTCCAGCGCCTGCCCGCTCTGGCTCCAGGCCTGCTCGAACAGCGTGTTGAGCGCCAGGGAATCGCGGCAGTCGCGCACCGTGGCCATCAGATAGACCCCATTGATGGCCGCAAGGATCTGGTCGCTGTCCAGCCGGTCATGGCCTTCGCGGCCGCGCCGCATGGCCAGGTTGATGTCCGAAACCACGTCGCGCAGGCGCGGCTCGATGCGGTCGGAAACCTGCTTGGTGATGGCCGAGAGCGCCGTCGACCAGCGGCTGCCGCGGGCGAATTCGATATAGCCGGTGAGCGAGCGCACGAGGCGGTGGAAGCGTTCCAGGCTGCGGCACACCAGGTCGATATCGGCGAAGGCGCCCATGGGCTGGAGCACATGGATCTGGTTTTGCGCATGGGCGAGAATGGCGTCGACCACCGGGGTGAAGCCCTGCCGCATCACGGCCGCCTCCGTGGCCCCGCCCGAGCGCTTGATGATGCCGCTCACCAGCCTTGTGGGGCTGGCCACCTGGCCGATGGATGCATGAAAGAGCAGCGCCGCCAGTTGCGGGTCCTGGAGCGGCATGGATTGCAACGCCACGCCCAGCGCGTTGTCGTCGGTGATGGTGTTGATGGCGTTGCCGAAGGCCTTGGCCTTGGCGAGCAGCGCCCGGCTGCGCAGCGCCAGCATCAGGGTGGGCAGGGCGTCGCGCGCCTCGGTGCTGCCCAGCGCCGCGCGCAAACGCCGGTCCTTTTCGGGATCGCCCGCCACCAGGTCCAGCCCCGCCTTCATGCGCGTCAGGACCTCGCGGCTGACGATATCGAGGTCACGCGCGCCAAAGCGCCCTTCGGCCACGGCATCGGCCGCGATGAGATCGGGGCAGAGATCGCGGCAAACCCAGATCCAGCCGGCCTGCGCATGGGTGCGCGAGATCGAGCCGGGGAAGGGGTAGAGCACCGGCTCCTCGACAAGCACCGCATCGATGACCCCGGCAAAAGGCGACGCGGGATTGCGCGCGCTCCGGCGGGGCGCGGCTTGTGGCGTCGGGTCAGTCTGGTTGGCGGCTTGGGACATGGGGCAGCAAAATCAGGAATACGAATGCTGCCCCGAGCCTAGCGGGCGTTGGTAAACAATCCTTATGCGCGCGGGCGCAAATCCTCAGGCCGCGCCCTGCACCACGGTCCAGTTGCCGTTCTGCTCGCGGCAGGCGGTGCCTTTTTTCACGTAATCCTGCCCATTGGCCTTCACCGTATGGGTGAAATCGCGGCAATCGAGATTGTTGACGCGGACATAGGGGCCCACGGCCACCGAGCCGGTGGTGCCCTTGTCGCCGGCCCAGTTGCGCGGGGCGCCGGGGCGGCCGAATTGCAGCGCATAGAACTGGGCGCTGTTGGCCTCGGCCGAATCCTTGGCCGTCATCAGCGCCAGCGCCGCCGGATCGACGAAGCCATTGGAGACGCTGGTGGTCAGCAGCGCCTGCTGGGTGGTCTGGGCCGGGGTTGGCACCAGCGGGCGGGAAATGGCGGGCGCGCTCGCCACGGGCGCCTGCACGATCTGGTTCGAGCCGGTGCTGGAACAGGCGGCAAGGGTGATGGCAAGCAGCGGGGTGGCGATGAGGGCGATGCGGTTCATGGATGCAGTCTCGTCATTATTGCGGGGCTCTTGTTGGGATAATGCGGCAAAAGTGCGTCAGGATGCATTGGACCTCGCTATTGGGCCGCTGCGGGCGGTGGGCAGGCGCAATTCGGCCTGCAAACCGCCCAGCGCGGAGCGCTTCAGCGCCAGGCTGCCACCATACACGTCCACCAGTTCCTTGACGATATCCAGGCCCAGGCCGGTGCCGGGCGTTTTCTCATCCAGCCGCACGCCGCGGCGCAGCGCCTTTTCGGCGTCGCCTTCGCTCAGGCCTGGCCCGTCATCCTCGATGGTGACCAGCAGCATGCTGCCCGGGCCGGTCCCGGTGCGCTCGGCCGAAAGGCCGACCCGAACCCGGCTCGCGGACCATTTGCAGGCATTGTCGAGCAGGTTGCCGGCCATTTCCTCCAGATCCGCCTCGTCGCCGCGAAACCAGGGCAGGCCGACGGCGGGCGGGGGAAAGGCGATGGCGGTGTCGCGGTGAATCTTGCCCATCACCCGGGTCAGCCGCTCCAGGATCATGCCGGCATCGGCGCGCTTGCCCACCACCGAGGTGCGCGCCGCCAGCCGGGCGCGTTCGAGATAGGTGGAGACCAGCGTGCTCATCTTGTCGCTGTCGGCCAGCACGACCTCGGCGAGCCCTCCCTTGGTCGTCGCCGCCTCGTTGCGCAGCACGGCGATGGGGGTCTTGAGCCCATGGGCGAGATTGCCCACCTGGTTGCGGGCGCGCTCGATGATCTGGGCGTTGGAGCGCAAAAGCTCGTTGACCTCCTCGGCCAAGGGCGCGATCTCGCGCGGATAGGTGCCGGAAACGGAAACGCTTTCGCCCTCGCGCACGCTTTCTATGGCGGCGCTGAGCTGGCCCACCGGGCGCATCGCCAGCCGCGCCAGCATGGCGCTCATGATGGCCATGATCGCCCCCACCACGCCGAGCACGATGAAGGCCTGGCCACGGAAATCCTCGACCAGTTCAAGGATTTCGCTGAGATTGCCGGTGACAATGATCTGGTAATTCATCGGCGCGACGCTGACGCTGCGCTCCACGGCGCGCAGGCGGGTGCCGAAGGCATCGCCGAGAATGGCCGTGCGCCGGCCCTGCGCATCCGCAGCGATATCGAGCGCCGGCAGGTCGATCCCCACCACCGAGGTGGACAGATTATAGAGCGTGCCATTGGCGTCGCGGATCATCCAGTACCAGCCCGAGCGCGGGCGGTCGAAGCGCGGATCGGTCAGCGCGATATCGGGATCGGTGGGGTCGCCCGTCGCCAGCAGGTCGCCGGCCAGGCTCTCGACGTGGAAATCCAGCGTCTGGGCCAGCGAGGTATCCAGCGCGCGCGAATAAAGGTCGGTCAGCAGGAAGCCGGTCGCCACCAGCGCCAGCACCAGCCAGCCGGCCGACAGCCAGAACAGGCGCGCCGCGATCGACCCCTTGCGCGTCAGCATGCCGCCTCACTCCCCTGGCGAGCCGGCCAAAATTCAGTCCTCGGCAATCTGATAGCCCAGTCCGCGCACCGTCTGGATGCAATCATCGGGCAGCTTCTTGCGCAGGCGCCCGACAAACACCTCGATGGTGTTGCTGTCGCGGTCGAAATCCTGGTCGTAGAGATGCTCGGTCAGTTCGGTGCGCGAGATCACCTTGCCCTTGTGGTGCATGAGATAGCTCAGCAGCCGCA
>NZ_JAUCDN010000041.1:0-16190 GCF_034675085.1 Devosia sp. | reverse complement strand
AGGCGGGGATAAGTTGTTTTTCGGGGAGCGGGTTGAGGTGACGCGCGTCTGCGGCTATCTGATTTCACCGCCTAAATTCAGGGCAGTTCCGGCATGACTCCAGATTTCCTCGTCACCCATTCCGGGGGCTTCCATGCCGACGAATTGCTCTCCAGCGTGGTGCTGACACGGCTGTATCCGGGGGCAAGGATCATCCGCAGCCGGGCGCCGGAATGGATCGCGCCGGCGCCGGACCGCATCATCTACGATGTCGGCGGCGCCTATGACGCGGAAAAACGGATTTTCGACCACCACCAGCGCGGCGCGCCGCAGCGCGAGGATGGCCGGCCCTATAGCTCCTTCGGACTGGTCTGGAAGCATTATGGCCGCGATTATCTGGCCGCGCTCGGCCTGCCGGCGGCACATATCGAGGCCATCCATGCCGATTTCGACGCCGATTTCGTGCTGCCGGTGGATTTGATGGACAATGGCGCGCTGGAGCCCTCGGTGGCCGGCCCGCTGGCCGGACTGACGCTGCCGGTGCTGCTGGAGACGCTCAAGCCCGAATTCGACAATTCCGACCCCGAGGCGGGCGAGCAGGCCTTCATGGCCGCACTGGCTATCGCCCGCAGCTTCGTCGAGGCAGGCCTCGGCAAGAAGGCCGCCAAGCGGCGCGCCGAAGCCATCGTGCAAAAGGCCATAGGCGAGACCGGCGAAGGGCGCGTGCTGGAGCTGCCCATGGGCATGCCCTTCCGCGCCGCCATCGTGGCCGCGGGCGCCGATCACCTGCTTTTCGTGGTGCATCCGCGCGAAAAGGACTGGTGCATCACCGGCATCCGCCGCGCCGAGGACGGGTTCGAGCTGCGCGCCGACCTGCCGGCGAGCTGGGCCGGGCTCAGCAATGGCGCGCTTGAGGCGGCCAGCGGCATCCAGGGCGCCAGCTTCTGCCACAATGGCCGCTTCATCGCCGCCGCCGCCACGCGCGAGGCGGCGCTGGCCATGGCCGAGCTGGCAGTGGCGGAGGCGCTGGTTTAGGGGGTATCCGCCCCACCCCAACCGCGATGTCATCCCGGTCTTGAGCCACCGCATCCGGGCACGGATTGCTTGCCCCCCGAACCGGGCCGCCCTATAGCAGCCTCAGATCCCGCTCCACGAGGTGCCCCATGGCCAGCCGCCCCATCCGCATCGCCCCCTCGATCCTGTCGGCCGATTTCGCCCGGCTGGGCGCCGAGGTCGAAGCGCTCGACCAGGCCGGCGCGGATTATTTCCATATCGACATCATGGACGGGCATTTCGTGCCCAATATCAGCTTCGGCCCCATGGTGATGCAATCCATCCGCAAGCTGACGGCCAAGCCCTTCGACGTGCACCTGATGATTGCACCCGCCGATCCCTATATCGCCGCCTTCGCCAAGGCCGGCGCCGACAGCATCACGGTTCACGCCGAGGCCGGCCCGCATCTGCAACGCTCCTTGCAGACCATCCGCGCCGAAGGCAAGCGCACCGGCGTCGCCATCAACCCCGCGACTCCCCTCGCGGCTGTCGAGAATATTCTCGACGATATCGACCTGCTGCTGGTGATGAGCATCAATCCCGGCTTTGGCGGCCAGGCGTTCATCCCCCATGCGATGGACAAGATCCGGCAGGCCAGCCTGCTGATCGGCAACCGGCCGATCGAATTGGAGGTCGATGGCGGGGTGAGCGCCGAAAATGCGCGCGAGCTGGCCGATGCGGGCATCAATGTGTTCGTGGCCGGCACCGCCATTCTCGGCGGCAACGATGCGGCCACCTATGCCGGCCGCATCAAGGCCATCCGCGACGCGGCCATGCTGCGCACCGCTTGAATCGAATTTTGAAACTGCAAGGCTAACCCTATGATTCCGCGCTATTCCCGCCCCGAAATGGTCGCCAACTGGTCGGCCGAGACACGGTTCGCCATCTGGTTCGAGATCGAGGCCCACGCCACCACCAAGCTGGCCGAACTGGGCGTAGTGCCGGCGGAATCGGCGCAGAAAATCTGGGACGTGATGAATGCTCGCAAGGCCGAATTGGGCGATTATGGCTTCGACGTCGAGCGCATCGACGAAATCGAGCGCACCACCAAGCACGACGTCATCGCCTTTTTGACCCATCTTTCCGAAATCGTCGGACCCGATGCGCGCTTCGTGCACCAGGGCATGACCTCGTCGGACATTCTGGACACCACGCTCTCGGTGCAGCTCAGAAACGCCGCCGATATCCTGCTCGCCGATATCGACGCGCTGCTGGCCGCGCTCAAGAAGCGGGCGCTGGAGCACAAGCACACCATCACCATCGGGCGCAGCCACGGCATCCATGCCGAGCCGACCACTTTCGGGGTGAAGCTGGCCGAGGCCTATGCCGAATTCACCCGCAACCGGGCGCGGCTGGTGGCGGCGCGCGACGAAATCGCCACCTGCGCCATTTCGGGAGCCATCGGCACCTTCGCCAATATCGACCCGGCGGTGGAAGAATATGTGGCCGAAAAGCTCGGCCTTGCCATCGAGCCGGTCTCCACCCAGGTGATCCCGCGCGACCGCCACGCCATGTTCTTCGCCACGCTGGGCGTCATCGCCTCGTCCATCGAGCGGGTGGCGGTGGAGATCCGCCATTTGCAGCGCACCGAGGTGCTGGAAGCCGAGGAATATTTCTCGCCCGGCCAGAAAGGCTCCTCGGCCATGCCGCATAAGCGTAACCCCGTGCTTACCGAAAACCTCACCGGGCTGGCCCGCCTGGTGCGCGGCATGGTGACCCCGGCGCTGGAAAACGTGGCGCTCTGGCATGAGCGCGATATTTCCCACTCCTCGGTGGAGCGCATGATCGGCCCCGACGCCACAGTGACGCTGGATTTCGCCCTGGCCCGGCTCACCGGCGTCATCGACAGGCTGGTGGTCTATCCCGAGAACATGCGCAGGAATCTCGACCTGCTCGGGGGCCTGCACAATTCCCAGCGCGTGCTGCTGGCGCTGACCCAGGCCGGCTACAGCCGCGAGGATTCATACGCCGCCGTGCAGCGCAACGCCATGAAGGTGTGGGAGCATCGCGGCGAGCGCACCGGCCTGTTCGCCAAGAACCTCAAGGACGATCCGCAAGTAACCCTGAGCGACGCGCAAATCGACGCCATGTTCGACGACGCCTACCATCTCAAGCATGTCGACACGATCTTTTCGCGGGTCTTCGGCGCATGAGGATCGCCGAGGCGGACATCCTCATCCTGCCCGGACTGGGCAATTCGGGGCCCGGCCACTGGCAGGTGCGCTGGGCCGAAAAGATGCGCACGGCCGCTATTGTCGAGCAGGCCGACTGGGCCGATCCCGACCCGCAGGACTGGGCCGACACCATCGCCAAGGCAGTGGAACTGGCCGAGCGGCCAGTGGTGCTCATCGCCCATTCGCTGGCCTGCATCGCGCTCGCCCATGCCGCGCAAAATCTGCCCGAAGACAAGGTGCGCGGCGCGCTGCTGGTGGCGCCGCCCGACATAAAGCGCAAGGACGCGCCCGAGCCGGTGCGCGATTTCGGCCCGGTGCCGCGTGCGCCCCTGCCCTTCCCCTCGCTGCTCGTCGCGTCCAGCACCGACCCCTATTGCGCGCTGGAAGAGGCGGCGGACCTGGCCGGCGCATGGGGTTCGGATTTCCATCAGGCGGGCGACGCCGGCCACATCAATATCGCCTCCGGCCACGGCCCCTGGCCGGAAGGCCTGCTGATGTTCACAAGGCTGATGCAACGGCTGTGACGGCCGGGGCCAGAATTCGCCGCGATTCCGCCTAACTCGCTGAAATCATGACCGTTTCGCCGCAATTGCTGTGAAATTAACTTGATTTGAAGCCCGGCTTTCCCGGGCCTAGACCAGTCGCCGTCGGTTTGGAGCCGCCGGCGGGAAACCTCCCTGCGACGCGACGGCCCCCGAAAACCGGCCTTGCGGACCCGATGAAAACGGTCCGCCGTCTCTCGGAGACCTATCATGCGCAAATATATCGTTCCTGCCCTTGTCGCCCTCACAATCGCGCTGCCGGGGGCGGCTTTCGCAGCCTCCACCACCGCGACGCCCGCGCCGGCCGCTGCCACCACACCAGCCGACCAGATGATCTCGGGCACGGTGAAGTCGTTCGATCTCAAGGCCCGCACCCTGGTGCTGGCGGACGGCAAGAGCTACGAATTGCCGGTCAACTTCAAGGACCCCGGCCTCAAGATCGGCGAGAAGGTAACGGTGCACTGGAAGCAGAGCGGCACCATGAACGAGGTGACCAGCCTCACCATCAGCTGACGATTCCGTTCCGCCGAACGAAAAGGGCGCCGGATGACACCGGCGCCCTTTTCGATTCGCAAAGAAAACCGCGCTCAGCCTTCGTCGGCGATCTGCTGGTTGGCCACGGCGACCAGCGTCGCCATCTTTTCACGAATCACGTCGTCGGCCACGGCGACGCCCTTGGCCTTGAGATCGGCGGAAACCTTGCGGAACACGTCCCCGTCGCCGGCTTCCTCGAAATCGGCGGCCACCACCTCCGCGGCATAGGCATTGGCGGCATCGCCCGAAAGGCTCATCAGCTCGGCGGCCCAGATGCCCAGCAGCTTGTTGCGGCGGGCTTCCGCCTTGAATTTCTTCTCGGCGTCGAAAGCGAACTTGGCTTCCTGCCCCTTCTGCCGGTCCTCAAAATGGCTCATGCAACTCTCCCGCTGGCATGTGTCGTTCCGCCTCTCCGGCGTCTCTTTCCCGACATAAGAGGTTCGCCGGGGCAAATCAACGGGCCGCCCTACGCTGCGACCATATGGGCTTTGCGCCGCCCGCTTTGCCCCGCCATGCGAAAGGGCTTGCATCTTCTCCCCGTTCTGGCGCATGAAGCGGCCAAAATCTCCCCTCCTTTTCAACGGTTGGATTTGCCAATGAACCGTCGTCGCAAAATCTACGAGGGCAAGGCCAAGATCCTGTTCGAGGGTCCCGAGCCCGGCACGCTGGTGCAGTATTTCAAGGACGATGCCACCGCCGGCAATGGCGCCAAGCATGAAGTCATCGAAGGCAAGGGCGTGCTGAACAACCGGATTTCCGAATTCGTGTTCTCTAAGCTCAACGGCCTGGGCATCCCCACCCATTTCGTGCGGCGCATCAACATGCGCGAGCAGCTGATCAAGGAAGTCGAGATCATCCCCCTCGAAGTGGTGGTGCGCAATTATGCCGCCGGCTCGCTGGTCAAGCGCCTCGGGCTGGAGCAGGGCACGCAGCTTCCCCGCTCGATCATCGAATTCTACTACAAGGACGATGCGCTCAACGACCCCATGGTCAGCGAAGAGCACGTGACGGCCTTCGGCTGGGCCACCCCGGCCGAACTCGACGACATCATGAGCCTGGCCATCCGCGTCAATGATTTCCTCACCGGCCTGTTCATGGGCGTGGGCATCCAGCTTATCGACTTCAAGATCGAATGCGGCCGGCTCTATGAAGGCGACCACATGCGCATCGTGCTGGCCGACGAGATCAGCCCCGACAATTGCCGGCTCTGGGACGTCAAGACCCGCAACAAGCTGGACAAGGACCGCTTCCGCGAGGATCTGGGCGGGCTGGTCGAAAGCTACCGCGAAGTCGCCCAGCGCCTGGGCATTCTGGTTGAAACCGACAATGCGCTGACCACCGGTCCGCGCCTCGTCCAATAGATTGGTTCAGGGCATATCGATGAAAGCGCGTGTCACCGTCACCCTCAAGGCCGGCGTACTCGACCCCCAGGGGCAGGCGATCGAAGGTTCGCTGAAGAGCCTGGGCTTTGCCGGCGTCAGCGGCGTCCGGCAAGGCAAGGTGTTCGACCTGATCCTGGACGGAACCGACGAGGCCGCCGCGCGTTCAGCGTTGACCGGCATGTGCGAGAAGCTGCTGGCCAATACGGTTATCGAAAACTACGCCATCGAAATCTCCAATTAACGCCTTTCGGCGATACTTTGCGTCGCGCCCCGGTTTGGCGCAGGACCACATTGTCATGTTCAAAACACTCTCCCTCTCGGTCATGTTCATCGCCACGCTCGGCCTGCTTTTTGCGGCCTATGCTTCGGTGCCCGTCTGAAAACCGGGCTGCGGAAAAGAGAAACTCCTCTTCCCGCAAGTCATTGAAATGACCTTTTGTTAAGCCGTCGCGCGCTAGGTTCGGGAAACACTTCCGTTTTCCGATCAGTAACCCGGCGGCTCTCTTGGTTTCTTTCGCGCGATACCTTTTGACTGCCGGCGCCGCGACCTGCGCGGATGTCGCCGTGGTGCAGGGCCTGCTTTCGCTCGACCTCGCCCACTGGCCGGCTTTCTTCCCTCTCATCGTCCTGTGTGGCGGGCTGGCCGGGCTCCTGGTCAATTTCACCCTGTCGCGGCGCTTCGTCTTTGCCAGCGACAATCGCAGCGCCCCCCGGCAATTGCTGACCTTCTCGCTGGTGGCGCTCACCACCATCGGGCTGCGCCTCGTCGTGGCCTATGCGCTGATGGCGCTGTTCACCCTGCCCCTTTTCGGCCCCATCGGCCTGCTGCCGGTCGCCGCCCCGTTCGAGCGCGTCGCGCATCTGGGGGCGGTGGGGCTGGTGACCATCTATTCCTTCCTCGCCCACAAGCACGTGACTTTTGCGGGCGGCCTTCTCCAGCGGCTTCCGGGCCGCGCTGCTTCAATGGTGCACTGATGCATGTCGAAACCCTGATTATCGGCGCGGGCCCGGCCGGGCTGACCACCGCCTATGAATTGACCAAGGCCGGCCGCAGCGTCGCCATCATCGAGCGCGACCCGGTCTATGTGGGCGGCATTTCGCGCACGGTGAACTATAAGGGCTATCGCTTCGATATCGGCGGGCACCGCTTCTTTTCCAAAAGCGCCGAGGTGGAAGCCTGGTGGACCGAGATCATGGGCGACGAGATGGTGCAGCGCCCGCGCTCCAGCCGCATCTTCTACAATGGCAAATTGTTCGACTATCCGCTGCGCGCCGGAGACGCCCTCTCCAAGCTCGGCCCCATCGAGGCGGCGCGCTGCGTGCTCTCCTATGGCTGGGCCAAACTGCGGCCCTACCCCGAGGTGAAGAGCTTCGAGCAATGGGTGGTCAATAATTTTGGCCGGCGGCTGTTTGAAATCTTCTTCAAGACCTACACCGAAAAGGTCTGGGGCATGGATTGCGCCGATATCTCGGCCGATTGGGCGGCCCAGCGCATCAAGGGGCTCAATCTCTACCAGGCCATCATCCAGAGCTTCGGGCTCGGCAAGCCGGCGGGCGAGCGCGGCGAGGTCATCAAGACGCTCATCAATTCCTTCCGCTATCCCCGCCTCGGCCCCGGCCAGATTTGGGAGCGGGCCCGCGACAGGATCGTGGCGCAGGGCGGCAAGGTGATGATGGGCTCGACCATCACCGCCCTCTCCCAGCATGACGGCATCTGGGTCGCCATCGTCACCGATGCCAATGGCAGGCAGACCAAGGTGACGGCTGATCACCTGGTCTCCACCGCCGCCATCAACGAGCTGGTGCGCATGCTGGGCGCCGACAGCGACCCGGCCATCGCCCGGGCGACGTCCGGCCTGCGCTACCGCGACTTCCTCATCATCGGGCTCATCGCGCGGGGCCGCGACAGTTTCGATGACAACTGGGTCTATATCCACGATCCCAAGGTCAAGGTGGGCCGCATCCAGAATTTCAAATCCTGGTCGCCCGACATGGTGCCGGACCCGGACACCGCCTGCTACGGCATGGAATATTTCTGCAATGACGGCGACGAAACCTGGTCCATGGCCGATGCCGACCTGATCGCCCGCGCCAAGGCCGAAATCGGCCAGCTCGGCCTTGCCCGGCCCGAAGACATCGTCGACGGCTCCGTGGTGCGCCAGCCCAAGGCCTATCCGGTCTATGACGACACCTACAAGTTCAACGTCGACACCATTACCGAAGGGCTGGGCGCGCGCTTCGCCAACCTGCACCTGGCCGGCCGCAACGGCATGCACAAATATAACAACCAGGACCACGCGATGATGACCGGCATGCTGACCGCCAGGAACATCGTCGCCGACGGCCGCAAGTTCGATGTTTGGACGGTCAACGAGGATGCCGAATATCACGAAGGCGGCCATGCCGGCGCCGAGCGCATAGAAGAGCGCCTTGTCCCTCGCCGCATCGCCTGAGGCCGCCCGGGCGGGCCCGGCGCCCGCGCTGATCGTGGTCCTGGCCTATATGGCCTTGCAGATCGCGCTTTTTGCCGGGCATAGCCCATGGCGCGACGAAGGACAGGCCTGGCTGCTGGTGGACCATCTGAACGGGCCGGGCGATTTCCTCGTCATTCCCGGCGAAGGCCATCCCCCGCTCTGGTACTGGCTGCTTTCCGCGCTGCGCGCCGTGATGGGATTCGACCAGGCGCGATATGTCACCCTGCTGGTGGCGCTGGTGAACGCTGTGCTGTTGCTGCGCCTCTTCCGAGACGATCTGCTGCTGCTGACGCTGCTGCTGTTCGGCATCGTCGTCACCCAGTATTGGGGCTTCAACTTCCGCCCCTATGGCCTTGTTTTGACTCTGGTTCTTGGCGCGCTGCTGCTGGAGCGCGAGGGAAAGTCGCTTGCCGGGACCTGGCTCTTGGCGCTCGCCTGCGGATTGCATTTCTTTTCCGGCTTCCTCTTTGCCTTCTGGCTGCTGGCGCAATTGCGGCGCGGCATGGACTGGCGGCTTGTGGTAGCGCCGTCCCTGCTCGCCGCCCTTTTCGGCCTCAGCGCCATCCTCTCCGCTGCCGGCAACCCGGCCGGAACCCCGTCAACCGAGAATTTCGCCGCCGAAATCGGCTATGCGCTGGCCTGGCCCCTGACCTGGCCGCCTTTGCGCACCTGGCCCCTGGCCATTGCCAGCCTGGCGCTCATCACCATTGGCCTCTGGCGCGAAAAGCTGCTGCTGGTCTTTCTGCTGGTGCTGACGCTGGCCTTCTCGCTGGGCACCAGCGTGCTTTACGGCCAATCGGCCTGGCACTCCGCCTTCATGATGGTGATGACCCTCATGGCCTTCGTTCTGGCCGGCGAAAAGGCGCGGCGCTGGGCGCTTCTGGTGCTGCTGGTGCCGCAGGCCCTGGTCGGCATCGCCATAACCAGCAATCGGCTACAAGAGCCGGCCTGGGGCAAGCCCGACATCTATGCCGCCATCCTGGCCGATGCCGGGCCGGACTTCGAACCGGCGCACCAGCTGATCGCCTGGCAGGATTTCATGCTCACCGCCACCGCCGCCTCCAAGGGCATTTCCTATATCAGCGGCAATAATGGCGCGGTGCTCGGCCCGATCGACTGGCGCCATCGCCGGGAAGGCCAGATCGCCCCTATCGTTTTCAGCCACCCCGCGCCCTATTGGCTGGTCTGCGGCGAATGCGACCCGGTGCTGGACGCGCTGGCCCAGGCGGGACGCCCGGCCACGCTGCTGGTCGAGACCGAAAATTTCGACGATGGCCCGATTGCCGCCTATCGTGTCGAGTGAACGCAGCTTGCCGAAATCCGGCGGTTAAGCATTTCCCTTAAGCCTTCCGGCAGGTCGTGGACCCATTGGCCTGTCGGAAGGGCTATGATGGGCCATTGGCGGGAGTGCGGCACATGGCGGACAGCAAGCGTCTCGACTGGGTGGACATGGCCAAGGGGATTTCCATCCTCCTGGTGGTGATGATGTATGCGGCCTCCAGCGTCGGCGAGGATACCGGCGGGATCGGCCTGCTGCACTGGGCCATCGCCTTCGCCACCGCCTTCCGCATGCCGGAATTCTTCCTGATTTCCGGCCTGTTCCTGTCGCGGGTGATCGACCGCCCCTGGCGGGCCTATGCCGACCGGCGCGTGGTGCATTATGTCTATTTCTACGCGCTCTGGGCGGTGATCCACATCACCTTCAAGGTGGGCCTGCTGGCCATGGACCCGGCCGGGGCGGCCGGGCAACTGGCCTGGGCGGTGGTTCAGCCCTATGGCGTCTTGTGGTTCATCTACATGCTGGCGGTGGTCAGCGCGGCGGCAAAACTGCTGCACCAGTTGCGCCTGCCCGTCTGGTTCGGCTTGGCGGCGGGCGCGGCCCTTCAGATCGCCCCGGTGCATACCGGCAGCTATCAGGTCGACCAGTTCGCCGAATATTTCGTCTATTTCTATGCCGGCTATGGACTGGCGCCCCTGTTCTTTCGCCTTGCCGGATGGGCGATGAACCATGCCGGGCTCGCCCTGGCCGGCCTCGCCAACTGGGCGATTCTCAATGCCGCGCTGGTGTTCTCGCCCGGTTTCGTCATGAACCCGATCCATCCGGTGATGGGCTATGCCGGCCTGCCGGGGCTGCATCTGCTGCTGGCGCTGATCGGAACGGCGTCGCTCTGCTGCCTTGCGGCGCTGCTGACGCGGCTGTCCGCCATGGATTGGCTGCGCTGGCTGGGAGCCCATTCGCTGGTGGTCTACGTCGCCTTCGTGCTGCCCATGGGCATCGCCCGCACCGTGCTGATCCGGCTGGGCGTGGTCGAGCCGACCGTGCTGAGCCTGGCCATCTTCCTCGTCGCCGTCGTCTCGCCGCTGGTGCTGTTCTGGCTGGTCGAGCGCACCGGCCGCGGCAAATTCCTCTTCGAGCGGCCGGCATGGGCGCATCTGGGCGAGGCGCCGGCGGGCAAGGCGAGGATCGCGCCGGCCGAGTGAGCCGGCACAGCCCCCTTGCCTTTTGCCGCGAGAGGCAGCACAAGGGCCTCGCTTATTCCTGACATTGCGAGGACCAGCCGATGAAAGCCGCCGTCATCGTCTTCCCCGGACTCAACCGCGACCGCGACATGATCGCGGCGCTGACCAAGATTTCCGGTTCCGCACCGCAGACGGTGTGGCACCAGGACGCCGACCTGCCCGATACCGACCTGATCGTCATTCCGGGGGGCTTCTCCTATGGCGATTATCTGCGCTGCGGCGCCATCGCCGCCCGTTCGCCCATCATGGACAAGGTGCGCGAGCGCGCCGCCCGGGGTGTCCGCGTGCTCGGCGTCTGCAACGGTTTTCAGATTCTCATCGAGGCCGGCTTGCTGCCCGGCGCGCTGATGCGCAACCAGAGCCTCAAATTCGTCTGCCGCGAGGTCAAGCTCGAAGTGGTCAATGCCGAGACCGATTTCACCCGGCATTACACCCGAGGCCAGATCCTGCGCTGCCCCGTGGCCCATCACGACGGCAATTATTTCGCCGACGCCGAAACGCTGGCCCGGCTCGAAGGCGAGGGGCGCGTGGCCTTCCGCTATGCCGAGGGCACCAATCCCAACGGCTCGATCAACGACATCGCCGGCATCTTCAACGAGAGCAAGACCGTGCTCGGGCTGATGCCCCACCCGGAAAACCTCATCGAAGCGGCCCATGGCGGCACTGACGGACGCGGGCTTTTCAGCAGCCTGCTGGGCCGCGCCGCCTGATGAACTGGCGCGCCCCGGTCGATCCCCGCCTGTTGCTGACCTGGCTCGGCCTGCTTTTCGGCATCGCCGCGCTGGTGCTGCAATTCGTGCTGTCCATGCAGGCGATGCTGGGCAGCGGCCGGGACGTGATGGGGGCGCTGGGACATTTCTTCGCCTACTACACCATTCTCACCAATATCGTGCTGGTGCTGATCTATCTGGCCGAAATCCTGCCCGGCGCGCCGCTGGCCCCGTTCCGCCACCCCGTGCTGCGCGGCATGATGGCCGCCAATATCGCGCTGGTGGCGCTTTACGTGTTTTTCGTGCTGCGCTTCCTGGCCACCCTGGAGGGATTGCCGCTCCTGGCCGACAATATGCTGCATTACCTCTGCCCGGCGCTTTATCTGCTCTGGTGGCTGGTGGCGCAGCCCCATGGCCGGCTGCGCTGGCCACATCTGCCGCTGATGCTGGTGCCCACCCTGGTCTATTTCGTCTATGTCATGGCGCGCGGGGCCTGGGTGCAGGAATATCCCTATCCCATCCTCAACGTGCTGCGCCTCGGCTATGGGCAGGTTCTGCTCAATGCCGGCTATATGACGCTGGTGCTCGCCGCCCTGTGCGTCGCCGCCATCCTGCTCGACGGGTTCCTGTCCCGTCCTTCCCGGACCGTTATCCAATGACCCTTCGCAACGACATCGCCATCACCCCCGAATTGGTCGCCAGCCACGGCCTCAAGCCGGACGAATATCAGAAAATCCTCGACCTGATCGGTCGGGAGCCGACCTATACCGAACTGGGCATCTTCTCGGCCATGTGGAACGAGCATTGCTCCTACAAGAGCTCGAAGAAATGGCTGCGCACCCTGCCCACCAGCGGGCCGCGCGTCATCCAGGGGCCTGGGGAGAATGCGGGCGTCGTCGATATCGGCGACGGGCAGGCGATCATCTTCAAGATGGAATCGCACAATCACCCCAGCTTCATCGAGCCCTATCAGGGCGCGGCGACCGGCGTGGGCGGCATTTTGCGCGACGTCTTCACCATGGGCGCCCGGCCCGTGGCGGCCATGAACGCGCTGCGCTTCGGCGCGCCGGACCATGAAAAGACCCGCCATCTGGTGAGCGGCGTCGTCGCCGGCGTCGGCGGCTATGGCAATGCTTTCGGCGTGCCCACCGTGGGCGGCGAAGTGGAGTTCGACGCCCGCTATAACGGCAACAATCTGGTCAACGCCTTCGCGGCGGGCCTGGCCGATACCGACAAGATTTTCTATTCCAAGGCCGAGGGCGTCGGCCTGCCGGTGGTTTATCTGGGCGCCAAGACCGGGCGCGACGGGGTGGGCGGGGCCACCATGGCCTCGGCCGAATTCGGCGACGACATCGAGGAAAAGCGCCCCACCGTGCAGGTCGGCGACCCCTTCACCGAAAAGCGGCTGCTCGAAGCGTGCCTGGAATTGATGGCCACCGGCGCGGTGATCGCCATTCAGGACATGGGCGCGGCCGGCCTCACCTGCTCGGCGGTGGAAATGGGCGCCAAGGGCGATCTGGGCATCGAGCTGGACCTGGACAAGGTGCCGGTGCGCGAAGAGCGCATGACCGCCTATGAAATGATGCTGAGCGAAAGCCAGGAGCGCATGCTGATGGTGCTGCATCCCGACAAGGAAGCGGCGGCGCGCCAGGTGTTCGAGAAGTGGGAGCTCGATTTCGCCACCGTGGGCAAGACCACCGACGATCTGCGGTTCCGCGTGCTCTGGCAGGGTGAGGAGGTCGCCAATCTGCCGATCAAGGACCTCGGGGACGAGGCCCCGGAATATGACCGCCCCTGGATCGAGCCGGTATCCCCTGCCCCGCTCGCCGTCAGCGACGTGCCGCAGATGGACGTGGCCGACGCCCTGCTCAGATTGGTGGGCGGCCATCAGGTGGCCTCGCGCCGCTGGGTCTATGAGCAATATGATACGCTCATCCAGGGCAATTCGCTGCAATTGCCCGGTGGCGATGCCGGCGTCATCCGCGTCGAGGGTCACCAGACCAAGGCGCTGGCCTTTTCCTCGGACGTGACGCCGCGCTATTGCGAAGCCGATCCCTATGAGGGCGGCAAGCAGGCCGTGGCCGAATGCTGGCGCAATCTGACCGCCACCGGCGCCGAGCCGCTGGCGGCCACCGACAACCTCAATTTCGGCAATCCCGAGCGTCCCGAGATCATGGGGCAACTGGTCTTTGCCATCAAGGGCATCGGGGAAGCCTGCAAGGCGCTGGATTTCCCCATCGTCTCGGGCAATGTCTCGCTCTACAACGAAACCAATGGCCGGGGCATATTGCCCACGCCCACCATTGGCGGCGTTGGCCTCCTGCCCGATTGGAGCCGCATGGCCCGCATCGGCTTTGCCGGCGAGGGCGAGGCCATTCTGCTGGTGGGCGCACCGGAAAACTGGGGCGGCCATCTGGGCCAGTCCATCTATATGCGCGATTTGCATGAGCGCCGCGACGGCCCGCCGCCGCCGGTCGATCTGGCCCATGAGCGCAAGACCGGCGATTTCGTGCGCGGCCTCATCCGCGCCGGCACCGCTACCGCCGTCCACGATCTTTCCGATGGCGGGCTGGGCGTTGCACTGGCGGAAATGGCCATCAGCGGCGGCATCGGCGCGACAGTGGACCAGCCGCAAAACCACGATCCCATCGCCACCTTCTTTGGCGAGGACCAGGGCCGCTACCTGGTGACCATCCGCGCGGCCGAGCTGGAAAAGACGCTGGCGGAGGCGAGCAGGCTGGGCGTTGCCGCCCCCCATATCGGGCAAACCGGCGGCCAGAGCCTGCAACTGGGCGCGGCGCGGGCCGTGCCGGTGGCGGCGCTCGCAAGCGCCTTTGAAAGCTGGTTCCCCAACTTTATGCGGGACACGGCTGCCTGATCGGCCATCCTGCCTTATGATCGCCGCTCTTTGGAGTGCTTTGGCACACCAAAGGGCGGCCTTGTTTTTGGAGACTATGATGAAATTGGGATCGGCAGCCGGTTCTCTTCTGGCCCTCGGCATGGCCTTGCTGCCGGCGACGGCCATGGCGCAATCGCTGGTGCTCAGCGGGTCCCCCCTGCCCGACCAGCCCTACACGCTGATCTATCCCGACGTGATGGTGGAAAGCGGCGAGGCGGGCGGCCCGGTGACCATCAACCATCCCGGCGCGCCGCTGCAATGCATGCTGAGCGTGGTGCCGGTGGACGATACCGGCTGGACCGCCGAGGCGGCGCTGGCCAATCTCGACGAAGCCGCCGTGGTGCGCAGCTGGAGCGCCACCTTCCCCGGCTTCGTGCTGGGCAACCGCGCCATCACCGCCTATCAGAGCGGCCCGGCACTGTTTTACGAAGGGGCAAGCACCGCCTCGGAAGGCAGCGCCGCGATCAGCCTCGTGCATACCGAAACGGTGAGCGGGGAAAACGGCTACACGCTCGATTGCTACTACGCCACCGAATTTGCCGAGCAGGCTCGGCCACTGGTGGATTTCATCATCGCCAACTTCTCCACCGAGCAGGACGCCCAGCCCATCGCCCCCTGATATTGAAGGCGGGGCACCCCCATGCCATATCTCACTATGGTCGAACCGAATCGACAGGCAGCAGGGAGTTGAGCCATGCCGATGGATGCGAGCGAAATCGAACGCCGGATCAAGGCGGCCATTCCCGATGCCCAAATCGCCATCCGCGATCTGGCTGGTGATGGCGATCACTACGCCGCCACCGTGATCTCCGAGCAGTTCCGCGGCAAGTCGCGGGTGCAGCAGCACCAGATCGTCTATGCCGCCTTGCAGGGCGAAATGGGCGGGGCTCTGCATGCGCTAGCCTTGCAGACCAGCGCCCCGGAATAGCGGCCCCATGACGCTGCGCGATTCGCTCGACCTCATCGCCATGGTGCGGCCCGAGGCGGGCACCGCAGCGCTGGATCATGAGATCGCCGCCGAACGCGCCTCCTCGCTGGGCGCGGCTGAACAGCGTGTCATAAAGGCGCTAACCGCCCTTGCCAGCGGCAACGAGGCGGCGCTGGCCGACGCGCGCGATGCCGTCTGGGCCTATTTCGTGCAGCGCGAACTGATCGGCTTCCGCCGCCATACCGATGTGATTCAGGAACTGAATATTCCCGCCCAAGTGCTTGCCGGGCTTGGCGCAATGCGAAGGCAGCAACCATGACGCGTGCGGTTTTCTTCGACGTCGACGGCGTCCTGGTGCATGGCATGCATGCGCGGCCGGAATTGAGCCGCCGATGGGACGCCTCCCTGCTCGCCGACATGGGCGTCGATCCGGAGCGGTTTACCAAGGAGTTCATTTTCGACGTCTTCGTCAAGAAGGTCAGCGTGGGCCAGATGTCGGTCATCGAGGCTCTGGAGCGCTATCTGCCCTCGCTGGGCTATAAAGGCTCCCCGATGGCCTTCCATCACTATTGGCTGACCCATGACAGCGTGCTCAACCAGAGCTTGCTCGATCAGATAAGAGCCCTGCGGGAGCGGGCCGATATCCGGCTGTTTATCGCCACCAATCAGGAGCATCTGCGCGCCACCTGGCTTTGGAGCCATCTCGGCCTCAGCGCGCTTTTCGAGGACATTTTCTATTCCGCCCGCGTCGGAGTTCGAAAACCCGAAAAAGGCTTTTTCGATTTCATCGAGCACCGTATCGGGCCACAGGACGAACCGCCGCTTTTCTTCGACGACACGCCCAAGGTCATCGAAGGCGCCCGCGCCCATGGGTGGGAAGCGGTGCTGTTCGAGAAAAACGACGACTTTTTGCGGCACGACTGGGTGCGCGAGCGGCTATAGCCACCTCGACAGCGCCCCAATCCTGACCTATCTAAAGGCCCGGACAGCCGGCC